>JAYTAT010000670.1:0-3305 GCA_043737315.1 Archangium sp. | reverse complement strand
GCTTCTTGAAGGTCACCGTGCCGCTCGAGGTCTGCGTGCGCTTGAACGCCTTGTAGAGGTATTCCTGTTTGAACTCGGCGGTGAAGTCCTGGGTCTTCTCGTAGAAGGCCTGCACCCGATCGACGAGCGCCTTCACATCGGGGGCGAGGTCGGCCCTCTTCACGGGCACGCCCGCATCGCTGCTCATCGTCACGCCCGCGTCAGCGAGGCGGTTCACGCTGCCCGCATCGACCGGAGCAGCAGCCATCAGGAACGCAGCCAACCAGGGGGTGAGCATCATGATTTCCTCTGACGGGGTGAGCCCGCCGGCCTTCATCACTGGTTGCGGTAGACCCGGCCACGTTGCTTGACCGAAAGGTACGAGAACTGCTCGGTCAACGCGGTCTTTTCCTCAGCCGACAGATCGCCCTGCGCGCCCAGGTGCTCCAGGCGCCATGACACCGCGCGGGTGACGCACGCACTGGCCGCCGCTGAAATATTCATGCTCTGGGAAAATCCCTTCATGGGGATCCAGAACGTCCCGTCTGAATGGGCGAGCACTTCGTCGGACACGCCGAAACGTTCGTTGCCCAGCACCATGGCGATCTTCTCGTCGAACTTGAGCTCGAAGAGGCTGGTCGCTCCGGGGCGAATGGCCGAGGCCATCACGCGGTAGCCCTTTTTCTTGAGCGCGACCGCACACGTCTTGAAATCTTTGTAGACGTGCAGGTCGAGCCACTTGTCGCAGCCCTGAGTCACCTTCAAGTTCGGCGCGAACTTCGCCTCGGGGTTTCGAATGACGTGCACATCTTGAAGGCCCATGCCTTCACAGGTGCGCAACACCGCCGCCATGTTGAAGGTGTCTTCGAGACGGTCGAGCACGACGGTGACGTTGCGCGTGCGACCGGCCACCACGCTCTCGATGCGCTCCCGGCGAGGCGCGAGCAGCAGATCAGCCGGGAGCGGCTTGCCTTCGGCGGGCTCATACTTCGGGCCACCCCCGACCATCAGCGGCTCTTCCTTTTCGTCAGCTTCTTCTTGTCGTGCTTGAGCTGACGCAGCGCCTTCGCGTCGATCTGCTTGATGCTGGCGGCCTTCCCACCCTTCTTCATCGGCGCAGACTTCTTGAGCGCTGCCTTCGGCTTCTTCGCGGCGACGACCTTCTTGGCAGTCACCTTCTTCTTCGAAGGGGCCCGCTTCGGCCGCGACGCCTTGGCGGTGGTGGTCTCGTTGGCAGCACCTTCGGTGAGCAGGTGGCGGCCCTTGAGGCGCACCTTGTGCTCTTCGTTGGCGAACAGAATCCGCGCGCAGGCATCGAGCACAGCCTGGGCACCTTCACCGGTCGCACCTGACAGCTCGAACACCTTCACGTTGCGTTTGGTCATCGCCTCGACGAACGCAGGCAACACCTCACGCGCGTGGGGCAGGTCGAGCTTGTTGGCCACCACGATCTGCGGCTTGTCGGCCAGCAGCGCGCTGTACTTTTCCAGCTCGCGGTTGAGGATGTCGAAGTCTTTGACCGGCGAGCGGCCTTCGTCACCGGCGCTCAGGTCGACCAGGTGAATGAGCACCCGGCAACGCTCGACGTGACGCAGAAACTGAAGCCCCAGCCCATGACCATCGCTGGCGCCTTCGATGAGCCCGGGAATGTCGGCGACCACGAAGCTGCGGCGCTCGCGGTAGTCGACCACGCCTAAGTTCGGCACGAGGGTGGTGAACGGATAGTCGGCCACCTTCGGGCGCGCGGCCGAGATGCGGCTGATGAAGGTGCTCTTGCCCGCGTTGGGGAAGCCGAGCAGGCCCACGTCGGCGAGCAGCTTGAGCTCGAGCATGAGCTTGCGCTCCTGCCCCAGGGTGCCTTCTTTGGCGAAGCGCGGGGTCTGCCGGGTGGCGGTGGCAAAGTTCATGTTGCCCCAGCCTCCGCTGCCGCCCTTGGCGACCACCCAGAGTTCACCTGAGGCCGACAGGTCTTTGAGCAGATCGCCGGTCTCGTCGTCGCGCACCAGCGTGCCGAGCGGAACCTTGATGACGCTGTCTTCACCGGCGCGGCCGTTCATGTCGCTGCCCATGCCGTGAGCGCCGGAGCGTGCCACGTGGCGAGACGAGAAGCGGAAGTCGAGCAAGGTGGTCAGCTGAGGGTCGGCCTCGAAGATGATGGAGCCGCCATCACCGCCGTCGCCGCCCGAGGGGCCGCCCTTGTCGATGTACTTTTCGCGATGAAAGGCCACAGCGCCATTACCGCCATCGCCGCCCTTCACGAAGATTTGGACCTGATCGACGAATTTCATAGTGGAGCGGAACCGATAGCAGCGGAACGCTGCGCGAGACAGACGGAAGCAAAGCGCACGGCTGGCCGAGGTTGAGCGACCCAGGCAGACAGCGCTAGAAATGGAAACAGGCGCTCGAGTCCGGAGACTCGGCGCCCGTTCACTGAAGAACTGCCTGAATCAGCTCGCGGCGGCAGCGGTCGCAGCGGCGACCGGGTAGACCGAGACCTTCTTGCGGTCGCGGTTGTAGCGCTCGAACTTCACAACGCCGTCGATGGTCGCGAACAGGGTGAAGTCGCGGCCCTTCTTGACGTTGGTGCCCGGGTGAATCTTGGTGCCGACCTGACGAACGATGATCGAGCCGGCCGTGATCTCCTGGCCGCCGTACACCTTCGTTCCACGTCGCTGTGAGTTCGAATCACGACCGTTGCGTGATGAACCTTGTCCCTTTTTATGAGCCATGGCTGGTTGGTTCCTTTAGGCCGAGATCGAGGTGATCTTCACCTCGGTGAAAGGCTGACGGTGCCCGCGCAGGCGGGTCCATCCTTCCTTTTCTTTGCGGAAGTGCAGCACACGACGGGCCTTGGCCTGGCGGAGGATTTTCCCCACCACCGTGGCGCCCGAGAGGGTCGGTTTCCCGACCTTCACGGCTTCGGTTCCGCCGATCATGAGCACTTCGTCGAACTTCACCTCAGCGCCAGAGTCGCCTCCGACCTTCTCAATGCGGAGAACGTCGCCTTCGGCGACCCTGTACTGTTTGCCACCTGTTCGGATGACGGCGTACATCGTTGTAACCTCGCGGGTTAATTCAAGAAACGTTCCGGGGCTCCGATTTGGAGCTCGGAAAGGACGGCCGCCATAAGCCAACCTCGCCCCCCGGTCAAGGACAGGCGTGCCACTGGATCAGGGTTCTTCTATCCACTTGCGTAAAGCGGGCACGGTTTTCGAGGCCCAGCTCTTTGCAGAGCGCTCCTTTACGAAGGCCGCCACCAGTGCATCCGCCACCTTGGAAGCGCGGGTGGCCAGCTCGAGGCGCTCAGAGAGCTTGTCGTCTTCTTC
>JAYTAT010000669.1:0-8130 GCA_043737315.1 Archangium sp. | reverse complement strand
ACGTCGAGAACCCGCCGCTCGAAGAGGTGATGAGCGAGCTGTTTTCCCGCAGCCGCGCCGCGAGGGAAACCGCGTGAAACCGTTCGCTGCGCTCCGCGCGATCCCCACGCTGCTCAAGATCGGGTTCTTGGAAGCGGTGGCCTACCGCGCCGAGATGTTGGTCTGGGTGTTCGCCACCACCATGCCGCTCATCATGATGATGTTGTGGACCACCGTGGCCGAGGTCTCGCCGGTGGTGGGGCAGGGCGGCAAGCAGTGGGGCAGCGGCGCGTTCGTGGCTTACTTCCTGAGCGTGTTCATGGTGCGCCAGCTGATCTCTGCGTGGGCCGCGTGGGAAATCAACTTCGAAGTCCGCCAGGGCATGTTGTCGATGCGGCTGCTGCGCCCGATGCACCCGGTGCTCTCGTACGCGATGTCGAACCTCGCTTACATGCCGATGCGCGCGATGGTGACGTTGCCGGTGCTGGCGATACTCCTGGTCACTGAGCTGAGCCGGCTGACCGCGCAGTGGCAGGTCTGGCTGCTGTGGCCGCTGGCGATGATTGGCGGGTGGCTCATCACCTTCTTCGCCAACGTGGCGATCGGGAGCTTGAGCTTCTTCATCGACAGCTCGATCAAGATCATGGACGTGTGGCTGGCGGCGTTTTTCGTCTTCTCCGGCTACCTGTTCCCGCTCGAGCTGTTTCCAGAGTGGCTTCGTATCACCGCGCAGTGGTTGCCCTTCCGCTATCAAATCGGCCTGCCGGTCGAGCTGATGACCGGGCAGCTCACCGTCGAGGCCGCGTTGCCGTTGCTCGCCCGCCAGTACGCGTGGGTGGGCATCATGGTGGCTGGCTCGTTGCTCCTCTGGCGAAGCGGCATCAAACGTTTCCAGGCGTTCGGGGGCTGACGATGACGCGTTACCTTCGGTTGCTTGGGCTTCAGCTGCGCACTTCTGCGCTTCTCGCAGCGCAGTATCGCTTCGACTTCTTCGTCGACGCCGCCATCTCGTTGTTCTGGACGGCCACCGCAGTGGTGCCGCTCTTCGTGGTGTACGGCGAATCGACGCGCCCCGGCATTCCCGGCTGGAGCTTTGGTGAAGCGCTGGTGGTGACGGCCTGCTTCATCTTGCTGCAGGGCGTGCTCGATGGCGCCATCAACCCCGGGCTGCAGGCGGTGATCGATCACATTCGCAAGGGCACGCTCGACTTCGTGTTGCTCAAGCCCGCCGATGCGCAGTTCCTGGTGTCGACCTCGCGCTTCATGTTGTGGCGGGTGTTCAGCCTGGTCACCTCGGGCGTCGTGTTCGGCATCGCCTTCCACCAGATAGGTCACGGCCCGTCGGCGCTCGGAGTGCTCACCGCGCTGGTGCTCTTCGCGGTGGCCACGCTGCTGCTCTATTCGTTGTGGATCCTGATCATCTCGGCGGCCTTCATCGTGGTGAAGGTCGACAACCTCACCTACCTCTTCAGCTCGATCTTCGATGCCGCGCGCTGGCCGTCATCGGTCTTTCGGGGCGCGGTGAAGTTCTTCTTCACCTTCGTCATTCCACTGGCCGTGATGACCACCTATCCCGCCGAGGCGTTGCTGGGCCGGCTCGCGCCGATGACCCTGATCTTGAGCATCGGGGGCGCGTTCGCTTTCGCCGCCATCGCCCGCGCCATCTGGCTTCGCAGCATCGGGCACTACACCTCAGCGGGCGGCTGAAGACCGGCGCGGCAAGTGCATTCCTCCTGCCTGGGAAGGAGGATCGCCATGTGGAACTGGTTTCATCGCGTGATCGAATGCGTGACCCCACGGCCGCGGTTGCCGCCGGTGCCTCAGCCAATCCGCAGGGATCCGCCGATTCTCCGGGTGATCTCGGGCGGGTTGGACACGACCTCCAGCTTCGAGCAACTGCTCGCGCTCACGGGTCAGGTCGAACCCCCACCGGTGCTGTTGACCCCAGAGGAAAGCGATCGCGAAGACGTGTTGTCCGAACGGGTGCTGGCTCACTTCCGCAAGAACCGGCCGGCCCCTTCGGCGCTGCCTGCGATCTCGTTGCAGGTGCTCAACCTGGTGGCTGAGCCCGATCTGTCACTCTCGGATCTCTCGCGGGTCGTCTCGCAAGACCCCGCGTTTTCCGCGGCGATCCTCAAGGTGGCCAACTCGGCCGCCTACAGGGGCGTGCAGGAAACCCAGACCTTGCGGGACGCGGTGGCGAGACTGGGGCTCACCGAAGTGGGCCGGGTCGCGGGCATGGTCTCGGCGCGCTCACTTTTTCAGCCGCAGGTGCGCAACGAGTTCGCCGTCTTCGGCAGCCGGTGGAACGACATCTTCGCCGAGTCGGTGGCCGCAGCGCGTGGAGCGGCGTGGTTGTGCATGCGGGTCAAACGGGCGCGCAGCGATCACGCCTTCCTCGCCGGTATCCTTCATGATCTTGGGCGCTCGCTGGCCTTGCGTTCAATCGCAGCGCTCTGCTTGAGCGAGCAGTCGTTCAATGTGGAAGGCACCGAGATCGATCGGGTGGTCGAGCGGGTGCATGTGGAGATCGGCGGCGAAATGCACGCTGACTGGAGCCTGCCTCGTTTCCCCACGCTGGTGGCCATGCGGCACCACGAACTCAATTTGCCGGTCGATGGCGAATACGTCGACGTGCACTGCGTGCGGCTGGCGAGCGCTTTGGTGCAGTACCTCCGCCAGCCCTGGCGCATCACGCAGCTCAAGAAAGAAATCGACCAGAGCTGCGCGGCGCTGCACCTCGACGGCTTTGCGCTGCGTTCACTCGAGACCCAGCTGCGCACCGAGATGGAACTGGTGCTGGCTTCGTCTTACCAGCCGATCCGCAAACGGGTCGGCAGCAAGTTCTAGACAAGCCTGCGCCATCGCGGCACAGCGGCGGGGTGAAGATCGTCACCTGGAACATCAACTCGATCCGCGCGCGCCTCGAGCGGCTCCTGGAATACCTGAAGACCCGCTCGCCCGACGTGTTGTGTCTGCAAGAGCTCAAGTGCACCAACGAGCAGTTCCCGCTCGCCGAGATCGAAGCCGCTGGCTACCGCGCCGAGGTGTTCGGGCAAAAGACGTACAACGGCGTGGCCATTCTCTCGAAGCAGCCGATGACCGAAGTCACACGCAACCTGGGTGATGGCGACGAGCAGGCGCGCATCATCGCGGGTTTCATCGGCGGCATTCGGGTGGTCGGCCTCTATGCGCCCAATGGCCAGGCGCTCGGTACGCCCGCCTATGAATACAAGCTCGAGTGGTACACGAGGCTGGCGCGGTGGCTTGCCTCCACCAACGGCCCGCTGCTGGTCTGCGGTGACTTCAACGTGGCGCCCGAAGACCTCGACACCTGGGATCCCGCCTTGTGGCAGGGCCAGACGCTCTGCTCGCCCCCAGAGCGCGCGGCGTTTGCTGCGATGGTGAAGGTGAACTCGCTGGTCGATCTCTTTCGCGTGCGCCACCCGGAAGGCGGGCGCTTCTCGTGGTGGGATTATCGCGCGGGCGCCTTTCACAAAAATCAGGGGCTGCGCATCGATCACATCCTGGTGAGCCCTGAGCTCGTCTCGCGCTGCCTGCAGGTCGACGTCGATCGCGAGGCGCGCAAAGGTGCTCAGCCGTCAGATCACGCGCCGGTCTGGGCCGAGTTCAGCGAGCAGCGAAATCGCTAGCGTCTCGGGTCGTCGGGTCTAAGGTCCCCAAGCGCAGCAGCTCGTCACTCAAGAGGGGTTTACCCATATGGAGATTTCATTTGCCGGCCTGCTTTTCGGGGCGGTTGGCTGGTTCCTGCTCGTCTACGTGATCCGTGGCTTCTTCACGGTCAACCAGAACGAGCGCGTGGTGAAGACCTCATTCGGTCGGGCGCAGCGCCTGACCAGCACCACGCTCGATAACCCGATGTCCGAGTACCTGCGGCCTGATGAGCGCGAACGGTACAACTACCCCCAGCTCTCCGTGATTCAGCCCGGCGGCCCGTACTTCAAGTGGCCCTGGGAAAAGATCTACAAGGTCTCCATCGCCACCGAGACGGTGAACCTGGCCTTCGACGCAGAAGACATCAACGCCAACCGCGGCGGCACCGAGCTCGACGCCGTCACCAAGGACCAGCTCAACATCGGCCTGGTCGGCCAGCTCCGCTTCCGCGTGAGCGACCAGAACCTCTACGCGTACATCTTCGGCGTGAAGCGGCCGCTGGTGCACGTGCTCGGTTACTTCGTGTCGATCCTCCGCCAGAAGATCGCCTCGTTCGAAGCGCCTGACACCGGCACTACGGGCGCGACGGCAGCGGCCGCAGCTCACGGCGTGGATCTCGCGGTCGCCGCGGGCGTGTCGATCAACGACCTGCGCAAGAACCTGCGCCTCCTCAATGAAGACATGGACAAGGGTTGCATGTCATCGACCGCGCGCTACGGCATCGTGCTCGACGCGTCGCTCATCACCGGCATCGACCCGCCGCCCGACGTCGAGAGCGCGTTGGCCGCCATCAACACGGCGCACAACTCGGTCGGCGCCGAAGTCTCGCTGGCACAGGCGTCTGCAGACCAGAAGCTGGTGCAGTCGCGCCGCGCCGTCGAAATTCAGACCCTCAACAGCCAGGCCGAAGTCGAGCCGCTCGTACAGCTCGCCCAGCAGCTGGCTGACCTCAAGAAGAACGGCGGCTCGGGCGTGCTCGATGCGTACGTGCGCAACGTGAAGCTCAGCCTGTTCAGCAAAGCCAAGAACGCGTTCGTGGAGGTCAAGCCGTGAACTTCCTCATCTCGATGATCGTCGGTTTCTTTGCCTGTCTCATCGGTGTCCCCATTGCCATGGGCATCGCGAAGGCGTTTGGCCTCTACGTCATCATCGAAGAGCGCCGCGCCAAGGTGTTCACGCTCTTCGGCGAGGTGCTGGGCACCATCAGCGACCCGGGCCTGCACTTCCTGTGGGCCAAGCTCGGCATCAAAGCCGCGCTCATTCCCTTGTTCGGCAAGGTGCATTCGGTCGACCTTCGCCTCGACCAGGAATACCTGCGCAGCCAGCCGGTCAACTCGGAGGAAGGCGCTCCGATGGGTATCGGCATCTGGTACGAGATGTACGTCGCCGAGCCGGTCTCGTTCATCTTCAAGAACGCCGACCCTCGCGGCTCGATGCGCGCCAACGTCAGCAACGCGGCGGTGCGCACGCTCTCGAACATGAAGCTGGGTGACATGCTCGAGACCCGCCACGTGATGAGCCAGGCGGTGCGCAACGAAGTGACGCCGCGTTCGGCAGAGTGGGGTTACCAGCTCGGCTCGGTCTACATTCGCAAGGTGCACTTCCGCGACGTCGCGATGATTCGCGGCATCGAAGAGAAGGTCGTCAACCGCTTGCGCCAGGTGACCTCGGCCATCAGCCAGGACGGCCACAACCAGGTGAACATCATCAAGTCGTCGGCTGACAGTAAGGCTGCCGCCGAGTTCGCCCGTGCCGCTGCCCAACGTCCCTTCATCGTCGGTAAGGCACTGCAGGTGATCGCCGCCGATGCCGAGGTGATGGAGGCGATGTTCGAGCTGCTCGAGACGCAGAAGCTGCTCGACAGTGGCGCACCCGTAACCCTGCTCCCCCAGGGTTCTGGCGCGGCGCAGATGTTGATGCCGCTGCTGGCGGCTCAAAACAATCGCTAGCCTCTTCAGTCAGGTTGAATCTCGATGAATGTGGTTGCAGGTGCGGCACGCCGTCGTACCTGTTGTGCATGAATACTGATCTTCGAGTCATCAGCGAAGGAACCGCTGAGCTTCAGCTCCCTCACGCTTGCCCGACGTGCGCAGGCGCGCTGGAACTCCGCATTTCGGCAGATGGCGTCAGGAGCTTCTGCGCCGTCTGTCACACCATCGGCCGACCGCGCTTGCAGCAGTACGAGCAGGGCGGGTTCGTGCTCGACTTCCGCGACGTGGGTTCGGCCTGATCCGTCAGACCGCGTCGCTCTGACTGGCCAGGAGGAACTCGTGAGTGCGCATCGCTGGGATCTTCCAGGCAGACGAGCCCGGTGACTCGCGGTCGATCGACACCGCATCGACCTTGGCGAGCGCGTCGATCACCGACTGGTTGATGCGGAAGTTCTTGATGGGCGTGGTCACCACACCGTCTTCGATGAGGAACGTGCCGTCACGGGTCAACGCGGTGATGGCCAGCGTCTTCGGATCGACCACGTTCGAGTACCAGAAGCGGGTCACCAGCACGCCGCGCTTGATGCCGGCGAGCAGCTGCTCGCGCGACGACTGACCAGGCGCGAGCTCGAAGCCGCTGTACGAGCCCGTCGGTTCGAGCTTCTTTTGCCCGGCCCAGTAGCGCGAGACGGTCAGTGACTCGAGCACGCCGGCCTTCACCCAGGTGCGCGGTGCGAGCGCGATGCCTTCGCCATCCCACGGCAGCATCGGCGTGGTCTTCGGATCAGAGGTCAAGGTGATGAGCCCACTCACCAGCTTCTGACCCAACTTGCCGGCGAACGCCGAGCGGCCCTCGTCGACGGCCCGGCGATCGAGCGAGCCGATGAAGTACTCGAACAGTTCACCCACCGCGGCAGGCTCGAGCACCACGGTGTAGCGGCCGGGATCCAGCGACCTTGGTTTGGCTGAGGCGATGGCCTTCTCAGCCGCGATGCGACCCACCGAGGCGAAGTCGAGCAGCGCGCGTTGGCGGGTGCTCAGGTTGCTCCAGCCCGAGCCGGTGCCATCCCGGGTACGCGCGGTGACGGAGAAGTCAGCGTCGGTGAAGGGCTGCGCCAGCGAGAGACCTGCCGAGGTCACCAGCGCGGTGAGCCCGTCGAAGACCTGCAGGAACCCCGCGGTGAGCAGATCTCTTTGACGTGACGGCGCGAGCGCCTGGGTGATGCCTTCGGCCCGGCCCTTCGCGTCGAGGCGCGCCATGGCATCGTCGCGCAGGGCACTTTTCGCCACCCTGGTGGGGCCCCGCACGGGCATCGTCTCGGGCAGCTCAGGTGAGAGGCGGGCGATGGCGAGGGTGCGCTCCACCAGGCCGCGCAGGGAGCCGGCGTCGGTCTGGTTGCTGCTCGCTGAAGCAGAGCGCAGGCCCAGCTGCACCGACAACGACACGTTCAGCTCGTCGTTCTCACCTGCCGTGGTGATCTCATTGCGCGCGAAGCGGGTGTGGGCGCGGTGCATGGCCCCGATGGCGACGGTGGCTTCTGCCTTCGGCTCGAGGCTCTTCACGACGGCCAGCACCGACTTGCCCAACGCGAGGATCTGCGGCTCGGTGAGCATCTCAGCCACCCTTCTTCGACGCAGAGTTGATGACCGACACACCGCGGAAGCGCGCGGGCGGGCAGGCGTGGCTCACGGGGTTCGACTGCATCGGCTCTCCTTTGCCGTCATCGAAGGCCGAGCCCATGCGCACGCTCGAGGCGCCTCCGAGAAGATCGCAGCTCTTCCAGAAGGCGGGCGTGTTCGATTGGTAGCCCACGTCTTTGAGCGAGCGGGTGACCTTGCCCTTCTTCACCTCGTAGAACATCTGGCCGGTGAACTGAAAGTTGTACCGCTGGTGATCGATAGACCAGCTGCCGGTGCCCACCACGTAGATGCCGTCGTCCGTCGCCTTGATGAGATCCTGCACCGAGAGATCCTTCTCGCCGGGCGCCAGCGAGACGTTGGGCATGCGCTGAAAAGGCACGGAGGCGTGGTCTTGCGCGTAGCTGCAGCCGCGGGAACTCTTCTCGCCGATCCAACCTGCCTGCTCGCGGGTGGTCTGGTAGCCCACGAACTTTCCCTTCTCGACCAGGTTCCAGCGCTGGGTACGGACCCCGTCGTCGTCGTAGCCGCAGGTGGCGAGGCCTCCGGGGGTGGTCTTGTCGGCGTAGAGCGTGACGAGGGGCGCTGCGTACTGCGTGCCGAGCGTGTCGATGGTGGCGAAGGAAGTGCCCGCCATGTTCGCTTCGTAACCCAGCGCGCGGTCGAGCTCGGTGGGGTGGCCGACCGATTCGTGGATGGTCAGCCACAGATTGCTGGGGTCGAGGATGAGGTCTTTCTGGCCCGGCTCGACGCTGGGCGAGTTGAGCTTCTGCACCGCCTCTTCGGCGACGCGCGTGGCGTCTTCGAAGAAGTGGCTCGCCTCGAGGTGCTCCCAGCCGGCCTGGAGCGGCTGGCCGTCCCAGCTGCGGCTGACGAACTCGCCGGTCGTCGGGTGAATCGCGGTGGC
>JAYTAT010000668.1:0-8131 GCA_043737315.1 Archangium sp. | reverse complement strand
ATTCCGCGCCTGAGACGTCAGCGACGAGCTCGAGCGGCAGCCCCGCGCACGCCTGGGCCAGATCGGCGCGCGTGTAGACTGGGCACCAACCGATCTGCGAGAAATCGCGCTCGGCGTCGGTGGGCCGGTAGCCGTCGAGCGCCAGGAACATGTTGAAGACGCCCCTGCCGCCGGGCTCGAGCAGCTCGCTCAAGCGCTGCAGTGTGTTGCCCAGATCCTTCTGCCCCCGCCAGTGGGAGCACACCTCAGCCAGCACCACCATGCGGTACCGCTCGCGGGGCAGTTTGAGTGCGCGGTCGTAGTAGCTGCCGCACACCGAGCGGATGTCGGTCTGGGTTTCCAGCGCGGCCTTCTGGGTCTGGGCGACCAACGCAGGCGCCAGCTCGAGGGCGTCGACCACGTACCCCGCACGCGCCAGCGGCAATGCATTGCGCCCCGTACCGGCACCGGCATCAAGCACCGTCACTTCACCCGGGCGTCCCAACGTCTTCGCGAGATCCACCACCACGGCGTCGGGGTTCTTGCCGAAGAGGGGCGGCGTACGCACTTTCACCCATTCGGCGTACGCGTCTTCGATCGACATCTGCCAACCGGTCACGGTGTACGAGACGCTCATCGGCGGGTAGCTCGAGCTCTTCCACTCCACTTCGACCCACGCGTTGTGTGAGCGCTCGAAGGCCCAGGCGATCTTCTCAGAGAGGATCGCGCGGCAGCTCTCGACGCCACCCTTTGCGAACGGCCGCCCCAGCGCTTTGAACATCGTAGTGAGCACGTCGACGTAGTGGTCGACCAGGCCGGGTACAGCGGGAAAGGTGAGCTTGCCCTCAGCCTTGGTGCGCCAGGAGACGCGGCGCAACATCGCTTCACGCCGTGCCTTTCCGGAAAGCTTGAAGGCCTTACGCGCGGGCGCGGCCTTCGTCTTCTTCTTCGCCGGGGCGGCTGCCTTGGTCTTCATGGCCGTGCAGTCAATTACCCAGCTCAGCGGGCCACAACACTTTCCGGCCCAGAAACTGCGCGCCGATCGATGCGAGCGGCCCCCCCAAAAAAAATCCCTCCACCTCGCTCGCACCGATCGACGCCGGGTTGCTCAAGAGACTTGCGCAACCCGAAAACCGCCCGCGCCCGTCAAAGCCCCCGCTTCAACAGGCCACGTCGGTTCATGGATCGCCCCCAGTGCACAGGAGGGGCCGAAACGTTTGCCGGGCGAGGCCAACCGGCAAGGTGTGCAGCGTGCTGCACAGTTGGCGCTGCGTGTTGCACGACCGCTTCAGCTCACCTCGGCGCGGCGACGTGAATGCGCAGAGCCGACAACGCCTCGGCGATGCCACCCCGTGCACCCAGCCCGCGAACGAAGTCGAGAAAGCCGTCTTTGGCGATCACCCGCGCGCCGTACTCCGCGATCGTGGTCTTTTCATCGAGCGCATAGAGCTGAAAGAACCCGGTCTGCTCGCTGAGGCCACACTTGATCGAGGGGTCGAGCTCCCACTCCATGCGAAACTCAGCTGGGTAGAACCAATGCTGAATGCGGTAGTTCATCTTGGCGAAGAGCACCGCGACCTCCATGTCGACCAGCTCGCTCTCGGCGGTGTGCCCGCCCACGGTCTTCGACTCCTTCACGTGCGTCAGGTAGCGCGCCTGCTGCGAAGGCTGGGTGATCAAGCCGTACACCTCGTCGCGCGGCCGCTCGAAACGAATCACCGCGCGCACGAGGCCGTTGGCCTGACCCTTCTTGTGTTCGAGCACCACCCGGCCCTCCTTCCGCAACGTCTCGCGCGCGGCATAAGGCAGGGTGGCGAGGAAACATGCACCCGGCGTGGGGCCGCCGATCCCATCGGGCGTGGCGAAGTACTCGGAGGGCGCGTGACCCTGGGCAGGGGGCTTTTCAGCTAACGCCGACATTCCCGACAGCAGGACAGCCGCCCACATCACCCGATGCCGACAATTCATGAGCTGCTCCCCGGTTCTCGCGCGCATCACGAGAACGAGTTGCAGCATCGGGGCCGAGGCCCTGAGTCAAACGTGCTGGGTGATGAGATGCGAACCGGTTTGACGTGTCTGGTGCTGCTGTGCGCGGGGTTCTTGTTCAGCTGCCTGGAGGCGGTCGGCTTTCAGCGGCTCGGTCTCCCTGCAGAAAAGCTGTCTTCAGGGCTTCATTCGCTTTCGGTCTGACTACCTGCCGCCATCAGGGTTGGGCGCGCCAGGCTGCGGCTGCGGGGGAATCGAACGGCCTTCGTCGATCGCCTTCTTCACCGCGTCGTGATGCGCATCAGCGGCCTTGGCCTGCTCATCGGCCGCGACACCGTAGAAGCCGTTCGCGCCCGCCTGGTCTGACTTGTACTGGTGGTTGACCGCCTCGCGCTGCGACTCTGCAGAAGTCGTCGCGCAGCCCACCATCAACGTGACCGCTGCGAACAGAATCGAACTACCGACATTGAGTGTCCTCATGACGGGGGTTACTGCCAGTTCCGATCCACCCTCGAGGCACAGTGCTTCCGGCCTCTTGGAGCACGTGCCTCATCAGGATGACCTCGTCGTGCAGTCATTTCGACCGACTCGAATCTGCGCCGTCCATCAAACCCGAGCCCCGTGCTCGCAGTCTCGATGACCTTCAGATCGTCCCGGGGGGGTCGCGCGTTCCGTGGTGTCATCCGCGCAGATCCTGAAGGGGAAACTTTCATGCGACGTCTCATGGTGCTGGCCACGCTGGCCGCCTCACTTCCCGCGTTGGCCCAGAGCTTCGACGTAGCCAACAAGTACCTGCAGGAGCGCTCCTACTCGCGCGCCTGCGAAGCCTTCACGGCGTTCGTCAAAGCAACCCCGGCCGACCCACTCGCGCGTGAAGCCTCGGCGAAGAAGGCCGCCGCCTGCGTGCGCGCTGGCAAGGGTTCGTACGAAGAGCTCCGCAAGCTCGGCACCGAAGGCGAGAAAGACTTCGCCCGCGCAGTCGCCATGCACACCCTGCTCGAGCGTGGAGAGCAGACCTTCGACGCCACCGCACCGTTGCTCAAGCAGGCGATGGGTGAAGCCGGGCGCCGCGGCACTGAAGCGCGCTCGATGCTCGAAGGTGCGCTGCTGCGCGAGATGGACAACAACGGCTGGAACGTGGATCGCATCGAGAAGCTGACCGAGCTCGGGCTTTCCCTCGACTCGAACGCCGAGCTGGTGGCCGCGTATCGTTTCCGCCGCGCGCGAACGCGCATGAGCAACAGCCAGAAGCTCAAGGAGTCAGAAGCCGAGCTGCGTGACCTCGGCAACGGGAAGACCGAAGTCGCCGACGACGCGCTGTCCATGCTGGCTGAACGGCGCGAGAACGAAGCGAAATACGCCGAGGCGCTCGAGCTCTTCGACGAGATCGTCAAGCGCTTCTCACCCACCACGAGCAACATGCGCAGCAACGCCGAGAGCCGCGCCAGCAGCATTCGCCGGCCGAACGTCTCGGTGAGCGTCTCGAACAACGAATTGCCCGGAGTGCGCCCGCAGATCTCGGTGAGCTTCCGCAACGTGAAGAACGCGAAGTGGACGCTCAAGAGCGTAGACCCGCTCGCGATCCCCGCAGGCAGCTGGCCCGCAGATCCGCAGAACTTCACCGGCCCCGTGGTGAAGAGCTGGAGCACGACTTTCTCCGCACCCAGCAAGTACGCCCCGGGCAGCACCCACTTCGAGCTCGAGGCCTCTGAGCCGGGGCTCTATGTGATCGAGGTCGCAGCCGACGGAGAACGCAGCCAGGCCTGGGCACTCATCAGCCAGCACGTGGTGGTGGCCAAGACCGATCGTACCCAGGTGGTCGTCGCTCCCTTCGACGTCGAGACCGGCGAGGCGCAGCCCGACACCGACGTGGCGCTCTTCCTCTATCGCAGCGGCGGGCACCAGAAGCTGACCGGCAAGACCAACGCGTCGGGCATCGTCATTTTCAAGACCGAGAACACCAACGACTCGATGGTGGTGTGGACGAAGAAGGGTTCGCACATCGCGTGGTCGAGCGCGGGCGGCTCGTACTGGCAGAACTACAACCGCGAACACCTCGCGTACGTGATGACCGATCGCCCCCTCTACAAGCCGGGTGAGACGGTGGGCCTCAAGCTGTTCCTGCGCAGCCGCGAAGGCGGGCCGTCGACGCCGATCTCCGGAATGAAGGCGTCCGTGCGCGTGACCGACCCGAACGGCAAGCAGCTCGTGCGCGAGACGGTGACCACCAACGCGTTCGGCACCGCGAGCTTCAGCTTGCCGCTCGACAAGAAGGTCACGCTCGGCGCGTTCAGCATCACCGTGGAGACCGATGGTCAGCACTTCACGCAGACCTCGATGCAATTCCGCGTCGAGGAGTACAAGCCGCCCGAATACATCGTGTCCGTCGAGGCGATCGGCAACCCGAAGCCGGGCGACAAGGTGAAGTTCAAGGTGAAGGCCGCCTACTACTCGGGCGGAGCAGTCACCAACGCCACCGGCCGCGCGCTCGTCACCGTGACGGGCTGGCAGCACCAGTTCGGGCCGTGGCCTGATGATCCGGTTCAAGACGGCCAGCAGGATGACGATGACGAGGGGTACCGCTACCGGCGCGGCCGCGGGTACAACTCGTACGGTCAGTTCGCCCAGCACACGCTGCAGTTCAAGACCGGCTCCGACGGCACTGCAGAAGTCGAAGCGCCCGCGTTCGAAGGCGGTGGCCAGGCGCTCGAGTACGCCGTGCAGGTCTTCGTGACCGACAGCTCGCGGCGCGAAATTCAGGGCGGTGGCTCGATCAAGCTTTCCCCTCAGCCCTTCTTCGTCGATCTGAAGACCGACCACTTTCTGTATCGGCCGGGCGAGCGGGTCGCGGTGCGGTTGCGCGCGGAAGACGCGAACGGCCGGCCGTCGGATCCCGACGTGGTGCTGCGCTTGATGCGGCTGACCGCAACGGGGACCTCACGCATCACCGAGACGCGTACGCGGCTGAGCAAAGGGCTGGGCCGCGCCGTGCTCGACGCTGACGCCGTCGGCCAGGTGCGCATCGAGGTGCTCGATGGTTCGGCTGCTTCCGAGGTGGTGATTGCTTCGACCGATCTCTGGCTCACCAGCGACGCGAAGCCGATCGTGCCGGGGCCTGGCTTCAACCTGTTCGTCGATAAGGCGCCGCTCAAGGTGGGCGACAACCTGCGTGTGCTCGTGGCCGGCAACCGCGCCGGTGGCCATGTGCTGCTCACGCTCGAAAGTGACGTCATCGCCGCCGTGCAGATGGTCGAGCTCAAGGGCCGTGCGCGCTTCGTCGAGTTCAAGCTGCCCGCCGACGTCTCGCCCAACGGCTGGCTGCACGCGTATCGCTTCGAAGACGTGCAGTTGCAGCAGCGACAGTTGCCCTTCCGTGTGAAGGGCAGCGAGGTCGAGCTCGGCGTCGAGGTCGATTTCGGCAAGGCATCAGCTGAGCCGGGCAGCGCGGTGACTGCGGTGGTGAAGACGACGGGTGCCGCGGCGAACCTTGCGCTCGAGACCGCGCTGACGGTGGTGGATGAGTCGTTGTTCGCCATCGCGCCAGAGCGCAAAGACTTCCTCTCGTTCTTCGGGCGTACCAACCGGCAACAGCGGGTGACCACGTACAGCTCGTACAATCAGCGCTACCACCGGCCTCGCCCCGTGGTCGTCGCCAAGACGCCTCTGGGTCAGAACGACACGAGCCCTGACGCGCCCAAGAAGGTGCTCGCCCGCGACGACGAGATGAGAAAGGAGGCGCCTTCCCCGGCGGCTCCCCCGCCCTCGCGTGCTGCGGCTGCCGAGATGAACGACGCAGCCTCGGGCCCGAGCGGTCAAATGGCCGATAAGTCCAAGAGGAAAGCCTCGACCGAGAACGAGATGCAACAGGCGAAGCCGCAAGGGGAAGAGCCCATCAAGGTGCGCAGCGACTTCAGCACCTCGGCGGGTTGGTACGCGGCGATCGCCTCGAAGTCGGGCGCCCCGCTGAGCCAGAACTTGAAGCTCAAAGACTCGCTGACCTCGTGGAAGGCAGTGGCCACCGTGGTGTCAGAGGGTCCCAATCTCGGGCAGGGCAGCGCGCAGATCCGCACGGCCAAGGCGTTGATGGTGCGCCTGCAGGGCCCGCGTTTCTTCGTCGAAGGTGACGAGGTGGTGCTCTCGGCAGTGGTCGAGAGTCATCTGGCGAAGGCGACCGACGTCGAGGTGATCATCTCGGCGCCCGGCTTCAAAGAGCTGACCCCGGGCCGCAAGACCGTGCGCGTGGAGCCCGAGCAGGTGCTGCGCGTCGACGCGAAGTTCAAGGTGGTCGATCTCGGCGAGCGGCTCATTCGCGCGACCGTGAAGGGCGGCGGCACCTCAGATGGCATGGAGTGGAAGCTGCCCGCCTTCGTGCACGGCTCAGCGCAACGTCAGTTCTTCGCCGGCCGCGTGAAGGACACGCAGTCGTTCGAGTTCGAGTTGCCAGAGAAGCGCAAGGCGAGCCTCACGAAGATCGAGGTCAGCCTTTCTCCGACGCTGCTGGCGGTGATGTTCGACGCCCTGCCCTACCTGGCCGAGTACCCCTACGGCTGCGTGGAGCAGACCCTCTCGCGCTTCGTGCCCGCCACCATCGCGAGGCGCGCGGTCAAAGATCTCAATCTGCCCTCGACTCGCGTGCCGGCCGACCTCGACGACATGACGCAGAAGGGCCTCGAGCGGCTCTACGACTTCCAGCACCCAGATGGCGGCTGGGGCTGGTGGCAGTCAGACACCGCCAACCTGTGGATGACGTCGTACGTGGTGTCGTCGCTCTCGCTGGCGAAGTCGGCCGGGCTCGACGTGCGCGCCGACGTGATCTCGCGCGGGCGTGAGTTTTTGAAGGGTCACCTGGGTGAAGCCCTCAATTCGCCCGAGACCCACGCGTACATGGTGTACGCGCTGGCCAGCACCGGCGGCGTGCCAAAGGCGTCGATCGACACGGTCTACTCGCGCCGAACCTCGCTCACCCCGCGCGCTCGGGCGCAGCTCGCGTTGGCGCTCCTTCACCTGAAGGATCCGCGGGCGCGCGTGGCGGTGGAGAACCTGGATGACGTGGTCAAGGCGGCACAGTCGCGGCCTGATGCCGCGGTGGGTGAAGCGAACGACATCTGGAGCACGTCGGCAGCGATCGAAGCGACTGCGTTCACCTTGATGGCGTATGCGCGTTACGACCTCAACTCACCGCTGATCGCTCCGCTGACGGACTTTCTGGTGCTGCGGCGCAATGGTGGCCGCTGGCGCAACACCCGTGACACCGCCTTCGCGGTCTATGCGTTGGCCGATCTCGCCCGGCGTGAAGGCGCGGCGAACAAGACCGGGGTGTTCGTGGTGATGGTCAATGGGAAGGAAGTGAGGCGCGTGCCGTACACGAAGGGTGGGCTCGATCTCACCGCGCCGGTGCTGCTGACCGACTCGGCGTTCAAGTCGGGCAAAAACACCATCACCGTGACCCATGACGGTGCGGGCACGGGTTACTTCGGGGCCATCGCTGACGTGTTCAACATGAACGACTTCATCAAGGGCGTCGGCGGCGACGTGAAGTTGAAGCGCACGTACACAGTGCTGGGCAAGCCGAGCACGGATCGCGCTTCCACCACGGGCGCGGAGTACGGCATGCCCGTCGAATCGGGCGTGCGCGTGCGGGTCGACGTCGAGCTGACCGCGAACAAGGCGGTGGAGTTCGTGATGGTGGAGGATCTCAAGCCCGCGGGCTTCGAGGCAGTGATGCTGCAGTCGGGGCCGGCGGTGTGCAACTACGCCTGCGCGCACGCCGAACTGCGTACCGATCGGGTGGCGATGTTCATCACGCAGATCCCGGTCGGGGTGACCAGGCTCAGCTACGAACTGCGCGCCGAAGTGCCGGGCCGGTTCGCAGCGCTGCCAGCACGGGTCGAGGCCATGTATGCGCCTGAGATCACCGCGACGGCAGACGAGATGCGCTTCGAAGTGCGAGACGCACCCGACGGCGTGGTCGCCCGCTGACGAGGGACCACGTGCGTCGCTCCCGCCTTCTCCGCAGGAGCCCCAGCACCGCGAGCAACACCAACTGCGCACCCCCACCGCACCCGCATCCCATCGGAGGCGGGGCCGTCGGCGCACTCACCCACAGATTCGCGGTGACCGTACGTGGCTGACCCGCGATCTGCGCCTCCGCGCGAAATCGTCCACC
>JAYTAT010000667.1:0-3307 GCA_043737315.1 Archangium sp. | reverse complement strand
GATCGCATCGCGGTGATGAGCTGCAACCCCGCCATCGGCGGCACGGCCAAGGGCCACCTGGTGCGTGAGCTCGATGCGCTCGGGGGCGAGATGGCCTTTGCGGCTGATCAGGCCGGCACGCACTTCGTGACCCTGAACGCTTCGAAGGGGCCGGCGGTGCGCGCCACCCGCGTGTTGTGCGAGCGTGACGCGTACGCGCAGACGATGCAGGCGACGGTGAAGGCGCAGCAGCGTTTGACGGTGGCGGAGGGTGAAGTGGCGTCGCTGGTGGCCGAGGGTGGCCAGGTGCGCGGCGTGGTGCTGCAAGACGGCCGCGAATTCTCAGCGCGTGCGGTGGTGATGACCACCGGCACCTTCCTGCAGGCGTTGATGCACGTGGGCGATGAGAAATCGGCGGGCGGCCGGCTGGGTGACGGGGCGGCCACCGGCATGTCGCACAGCCTGCGGTCGCTGGGGTTTTCGCTCGGGCGTTTCAAGACGGGCACGCCTGCGCGGCTGCTCAAGAACAGCATCGACTGGAGCCGCTGCGAGGCGCAGCCGGGTGAAGTGGCGCCCCGGCCCTTCTCGCTGCGCACCGCGCGATCCCCTTTCCCGCTTCGCCCTCAGCTTCAGTGCGCGATCACTCACACCACGCCGGCCACGCACGCCATCTTGCGGGACAACCTGCACGCTTCTCCGCTTTTTCAGGGGGAGATCGTCGGCCGCGGGCCGCGCTACTGCCCGTCGCTGGAAGACAAGGTGGTGCGCTTCGCGCAGCGGCAACGGCACACGGTGTTTCTCGAGCCAGAGGGTGAACGGTCTGAGCTGGTGTACCCGGCGGGGCTGTCGACCAGCATGCCGGCCGAAGTGCAGTTGCAGTTTCTGCGCAGCATCCCGGGGCTCGAGGCGGTCGAGGTGGCGCGGTACGGCTATGCGGTCGAGTACGACTACGCGCCGCCCACGCAGCTGCACGCCACGCTCGAGACGAAGGCCGTACGGGGGCTCTATTTCGCGGGGCAGCTCAACGGCACGTCCGGGTACGAAGAGGCAGCGTTCCAGGGGCTGCTCGCGGGAATCAATGCGGGGCTGCAGGTGCAAGACGCTCCGCCGCTGGTGTTGGGCCGGCACGAGGCGCACGGCGCGGTGTTGTTGGATGAGCTGGTCACGCGCGGGGTGGATGAGCCGTTTCGCATGTTGACCAGCCGCAGCGAACATCGCCTCACGCTGCGCGAGGGCAACGCGGAGTTTCGGCTGCGAGCGCACGGTGCGCGGGTGGGCCTGGTCTCGGCGGCGCAGGCGGCGGTGACGGCAGAGCGCGCGGCGCAGGTGCGGGCTGAGATTGCGCGCCTCGAGGCGGCGCGGTTGTTGTCGAAGCTGAAGCGCACCGAGGTGACGTACGAGTCGTTGGCGGCCGAAGATCCACAGCGCCCTGCCCTGCCTGCCGAGGTCTGCGCGGAAGTGGAGGTCGAGGTGAAGTACGCGGGGTACGTGCGCATGGCGCAGACCTCATGGAACCGGCGGTCGGACACGCACGACGCCTGGAAGATCCCCAGTGGGTTTCGTTTTCGGGAAGTGCGAGGGCTGGGCGCGGAAGCGGTGGAGAAGCTCGAGCAGGTCCAGCCGGACACGGTGGGGCACGCGCGGCGAATCTCGGGGTTGACGCCGGCGGCGGTGAGTTTGCTGCTGATCGCGCTCCGACGTTCCACGTGAAACATCTCTGTCTCCCTGCGAGCGGGGCCCCTGCCCTGCCCTGCCTTGTCGACCATTCAACTCCGCAGCGCGCGCGAACGAAGCGGCGAGATCGCGGAAGGTGCGTGATCAAAGACATTGAGTGAAGACGCCGAGAGAACGCGCATGAAGCGAGATTCGCGGTTGCGCTGAGAACGTCCGTTGATCTTCAGAGTCGCGAAATGAGGGGCCATTGAACGCCGACGCTCAGAAGGTGCGCGAGACCACCAAGACGTATGCGCGATTGAGCGGCTCAGTTGAGTTCGCCTTGTGGCCGTGGAGTTGACTGAAACTCGTGAAGCATCAGGGTTGCGAGACCTCCGCGTGAACGGTTGCCAGTGCGCGACCTTGGACAAGTTTGTCGCCTGTGTTCCACGTGAAACACAGCGCCCACGTTCCACGTGAAACACAACGCCCACGCGACGCCGACGTTTCAGGCGCGCGAAGGCTTTGAGAACGCGGGAAGGCTTTGAGAACGCGGGAAGGCTTTGGGAACGCGGGAAGGCTTTGAAAACGCGCGAAGGCTCTGAGGACGCGCGAAGGCTCTGAGTACGCGCGAAGGCTTTGAGAACGCGGGGCGGCTTTGAGAACGCGGGGCGGCCCCTGAGAACGCGGGAAGGCTTTGAGAACTCGGGAAGGCTTTGAAAACGCGCGAAGGCTCTGAGGACGCGCGAAGGCCCTGAGAACGCGCGAAGGGTTTGAGAACGCGCGAAGGCGTTGAGAACGCGCGAGGGCTTTCAGAACGCGCGAAAGCTCTGAGGGCGCGCGAGGGCTTTCAGAACGCGCGAAAGCTCTGAGGACGCGCGAAGGCTTTGAGAACGCGCGAGGGCTTTCAGAACGCGCGAAAGCTCTGAGGACGCGCGAAGGCCTTGAGAACGCGCGAAGGCTTTGAGAACGCGCGAGGGCTTTGAGAACGCGCGAGGGCTTTGAGAACGCGCGAAGGCTTCGAGAACGCGCGAAGGCTTTGAGAACGCGCGAAGGGTCTGAGAACGCGCGAAGGCTCTGAGGACGCGCGAAGGCTTTGAGAACGCGCGAAGGCTCTGAGAACGCGCGAAGGCTCTGAGAACGCGCGAAGGCTCTGAGGACGCGCGAAGGCGTTGAGAACGCGCGGAGGCTTTGAGAACGCGCGAGGGCTTTGAGAACGCGCGAGGCTTTGAAAACGCGCGAAGGCTTTGAGGACGCGGGAAGGCTCGGAGAACTTGCGCGGGCGCTGATCGCTCCGCGAGCCGCGAGCCGCGAGCCGCGAGCCGCGAGTCGTGAGCCGCGAGTCGTGAGTTCTCCACGTCCTGGGAGTTCTCCATGTCTTGGGAGTTCTCGCGAAGACGTGGCGCGTTCGCGAAGACGTGGCGCACTCGCGAAGACGTGGCGCACTCGCGAAGACGTGGCGCGTTCGCGAAGACGTGGCGCGTTCGCGAAGACGTGGCGCGTTCGCGAAGATGTGGCGCACTCGCGAAGACGCGGCCGGTGAGAGCCAAGGTTGTTGTCTTGTTGATCAGCGCCTAGCCACCTCGATGCTTGAGGGCGTGCGAAGGCGCACCGGACCGAGACGAACTGCAGGGGCTGGTGGCCGGTTGCGAGTCTGACGGCTCCATCGGTTTGG
>JAYTAT010000666.1:0-3310 GCA_043737315.1 Archangium sp. | reverse complement strand
CCGGCCCCTCGGCGGATTGGCTCGCGGGCAGGGCGCTCGAGTTGGGGGGCACACCGAAGCAGGGCGGCGTGCTCACCGTTCGCCTCCCCCTCGAGCCTGTCGGCCTGACCCGGCTGCACGACCGCTTCAATGAAGGCACGATGACGCGCATCACCGTGGGGCCCATCTACGAGACGCTCGCGCGTGTTCGAGAGGGGCAGCTGCTCCCGCTGCTCGCGACCTCGTGGATCGAAAGTGACGATCACCTCACGTTGTCCATCAAGTTGCGTGCGGGTGTCACCTTTCACGACGGCAAACCGCTCAGCTCGGCTGACGTGAAGGCCACGCTTGACGCCGTCTTCGAGCCGAAGAACGCCACCACCAGCCTCCGCGGAAATCTCGAGACGCTCGAGCGTGTCGAAACACCCGACGCCCAGACCGTGATCATTCACTGGCAGCGGCCCTTCTTTCTCGCCACGTGGACGCTCCTGGGTGCGCTCCCGGTGTTGCCGGCGCACTCACTGGCGGGCGCGTTCGACACCTTGCCCCTGCACCGCGCGCCCATCGGTACGGGGCCGTTTCGTTTCGTGAAGTGGGACGCAGGGACCTCGCTCACGTACGCGCGCAACGACGCGTACTGGGGCCGGGCCGCGCACCTGGAGCAGGTGACCTTTCGTTTCGTCAAAGACGACACCGCCGCACTCGCCGCATGGGAGCGCGGCGAGTTCGACCTGATGACCCGCATCTCGCCCGCGGCCTGGCGTGCCTCGGAGTCGAACCCGAAGCTCTGGGCCGAATTCCAACGCGTGTTCTTCGCCGAGAACACCTACGTGTGGCTCGGCTTCAACCAGCGCAAGTCGCTCTTCGCCGATGTCCGTGTGCGGCGGGCGCTGGGCCTGCTCTTCCCCATGGCAGTGGTGGAGCGGTCGGTCGATCTCGGGCTCGAGCCGCGCACCACCTGCCCGTACTTTCCCGAGTCGAACAGCTGCGACCCAGAAGTGAAGCCGTTGCCCTTCGATCCCTCCGCGGCCAGCAAGCTGCTCAGTGAGGCCGGGTTTGCTGACAGCGACGCAGACGGCGTGCTCGACCGGGAAGGTGTGAAGCTGTCGGTCACGTTCCTGGCCGCAGCGCAGTCAACGAAGATGGCGAAGCTGTTGCCGCTTTATCTCGACACGCTCGAACAGGCCGGCATCGACGCGCGCATCGAGACGGTCGACGTGTCGGCGTACATGAGCCGGGTGCGGGCGCACGACTTCGATGCGATGGCGTTGAGCTGGTCTTCTGCCGATTCGGTTCAGGACACTTTTCAGATCTTCCACGCGTCGCAGGCGGAAGCAGGCTCCAATTACGTCGGCTACTCAAACCCCGAGGTCGACACGCTGCTCACCGCCATCCGCGGTGAGTTCGACCCTGCGAAACGCAACGCGCTGGAGCGCCGGGTGCACCGGCTCGTGTACGAAGATCAGGCCTATCTCTTCATGGGTCGCAGGCCCACGCTCGACGCCTTCAAGCGCAAGGTCAGAGGGCTCAAGCCGTCGCTGGGCTGGTACGATCTGAGCGCCGTGTGGATCGCGGACTGACATGCGCCGCTACGTGCTCCGACGACTGCTGCTGATGATCCCCACGTTCCTGGGCATCACGCTGCTCACCTTCGTCATCGCCCAGCTCGCGCCCGGGGATCCCTTCGAGCTCGACCTCGAGGTGGTCGGCCCGCGGCAAGCCGTGATCGACGTGCAGCGCACCAGCAAGGGCCTCGACGCGCCGCTGCCGGTGCAGTTCGGGCGTTGGCTCTCGCGCGTGGTGCGCTTCGACTTCGGGCGCTCCTTCATCGACCAACGCCCGGTGACGGAGAAGCTCGGTGAAGCAGCCCCGCGCACCGCGTTGGTGGCCGGGCTCGCGTTGCTCCTGGGCTTCGGGCTCGCTGTTCCGCTGGGGGTGCTGCTCGCGACCCGGGCGCGCCACTGGTGGGCCCGCGTGCTCAGCGTGCTGCTCGTCGCCGCGTGGAGCGTGCCCACGTTCTGGATCGCGGTGATCCTCCTCATGCTGTTTGCGAGCCCACGCTACTTCGACTGGTTCCCCGTTCAGGGGCTGGCCGATGGCGGCTTCGCGCTCCCGGTGATCTGCCTGACCTGGCCCACGCTGGTGGTGGCGACTCGGCAGGTGCGCAGCGCGATGGAAGACGCGCTGGCACAGGACTACGTGAAGGCGGCGCGCGCCCGCGGTATCCCCGAGCGGCGGGTGGTGTGGCGGCATGCGCTGAGAAACTCATTGCTGCCGGTGGTGACCATGCTCGGTCTGCACCTGCCACATCTGGTCGGGGGCAGCGTGGTGATCGAGCGCATCTTCGGGATCCCCGGCATGGGCCTGCTCGCCTTCGACGCGATCGGCACCCGCGACTACCCGACCGTGATGGGTGTGGCGACGGTGATGGCCATCGTCACCATGCTCTCGATGCTCCTGGTGGATCTCGCCTACGGCTTCATCGATCCACGCATCCGCCTGGAGCGCGCGGCATGAAGCGGGTGTGGCGCTCTCGGGGTGGCCGGCTGGCGTTGCTGGCGCTGCTCTTCATGGGCCTGACCGCGCTCTTCGCCGACGTGCTCGCCTCTGATCTTCCGCTCGCCGTGCGTGTCGACGGCACCACCTTCTATCTGCCTTGCGTCACCAGGCCCGCCGCGCTTCGGGGGCAGAGCCAGCTGAGTCTGGCGTCGAGCGCAGAGTGGTTGTGGCGCACGCCCATTCATTTCGGCCCCCTGCAGACCCTCGCGGTCACGGGCGAAGATCGGGCGACCCCGCCGCCGTGGGCTCCAGACGAAACGCATTGGCTGGGCACGGACGAGCTGGGGCGCGACGTGGCCGCGCGGCTGGTGCACGGCGCGCGGGTGAGTCTGCTGGTGGGCCTGCTCACCATGGTCATCGCGGTCGGGGTGGGCCTGCTCATCGGCGCAATCAGCGGCTACGCGGGCGGGCTGACCGACGTGGTGTTCTCGCGGGTGCTCGAGGTGATGCAAACCTTTCCCCTGGTGTTCTTTCTCATCGCGCTGCTCTCGGTCTTGCGCACGCAGTCGTTGTGGCCGCTGGTCATCGCCCTGGGCCTGACCCGGTGGACGGAAGTGGCCCGGCTGGTCCGTGCCGAGGTGCTCTCGCTCGAGTCGCGCGAGTTCGTGCTGGCTGCCCGGGCGCTGGGGGCCTCGCCCGCCCGCATCATCGCCCGGCACCTGATTCCGAACGCCCTGGGGCCGGTGTTGGTGGTGGCCACCTTCGGCGTGGGCTCAGCCATTCTGCTCGAGACCGCGCTCTCGTTTCTGGGCATTGGCGTCGCGCCCCCCAC
>JAYTAT010000665.1:0-20093 GCA_043737315.1 Archangium sp. | reverse complement strand
ATGCCAGCCTCGCTGCAGGTCGTTGAAGTCGCTGAGGGTGTTCGCTCGCTGACGATCTCTCACCCCGAAAAGAAGAACGCGCTCGACGCTGATTTTCTCGACGCACTCGAGCATGTGCTCCTGCAGGAAAGGGGGGTGCGCGCGTGGTTGGTGCGGGCCGAAGGCAGCGTGTTCTCAGCCGGCTACGACCTGACCGCACTCAACGGGTTTGCTGAAGACCGTGCCTTGCCCGAGGTGCGCATGGGCGAGGTGTTCGACAGGCTCGCTTCGCATCCCGCGCCGAGCGTGGCGTTGGTGACGGGGCCGGCAGTCGGGGCTGGGTGTGAGCTCGCCGCTGCGTGTGATTTTCGCGTGGGGAATGGGTTGGCCCGGTTCTCGATGCCGCCGGCGAAGTTGGGCGTGGTGTACGCGCTCAAGGGGCTGCAGCGGTTGGCGTCGCGGGTGGGCGAGCAGGCAGCGCGGAGAATGTTTCTGACGGCGAGGCCGGTGGGTGCGGAAGAGGCTGCGCGGCTTGGTTTGCTCGATGTGTTGTCGCAGAGCGCAGAGGCTGAGGCTGTTCGCTTGTGCACGGAGCTCGCAGCGCTGGCTCCTCTGGCGGTGGGGGGCATGAAGCGGGGGTTCGAGTTGCTGGGTGACGCGAGCGCGACCGACCTCGAAAACTACGAGCGGATGCGACGGGTTTCGTTCAACAGTGAAGATGCTCGCGAGGGCAAGAAGGCGCTGCTGGCTCGGCGGCCTCCGAAGTTCAGAGGTTTCTGATTGCCTTTTCCCCCCTCAGGGCGAGCGAGCTCGAGCTCAGACGTCGGCGAACAGTTCGCTCATGCGCACGCGGAGCGCCGTGGCGATCCGGTAGAGCGAAGAGATCGACGCCGACGATTCGGCTCGTTCGATCTGCGAGAGCAGGGAAACTGAGAGACCGGTGCGGCGAGCGAGCTGCTTGAGCGTCAGGTTCTGGCGCGTGCGCCCTTCGCGAATGAAGCGGCCGATGGTGCGGTGCAGCTCGGCTTCGGGATCGCGCGTGATGCCCTTCTTCTCAAGCACCCGCTTCACCGTCTCGATGAAGTTGACCGGGTCGATGGGCTTCTTCACGTAGTCGCTGGCAGAGAGCTTGAGGCTCGCGACAGCGGTCTCGACGGTGGGGAAGCCGGTGGCCACGATGACGGCGACGTCGTCGTCGAGCTCGCGAATCTGCTCCAGCACCTCGGTGCCCGACAGCTTGGGCATCATCATGTCGAGGATGACGAGGTGAAAATTCCCCTCCTTGAGGGTGGCGATGACCTTCGTCGGATCCAGCAGGGCGGTGACGAGGTAGCCCTCCTTGATCAAGAGGGCCTTGAAAAGTTCAGCGTTATCGGACTCATCGTCAACGACGAGAATTCGGATCTGTTGAGAGCCGCGCACGGATGGTCCTGGGTGGGGGAGGGGCTACCGATTCTGCGCATCGTCGTCGAGTAAACCCTTCACCTTGACAACGTATGCATCGTCGGGAGGGGCTATTTCGAGGTAGCGCCGGTAATACGTGCGCGCCTTCTCCATGTCACCCGCGCTCTTGTCACGATCCCCGATGCTCGCGTGCGCGCTGCCCAGCAGGCGAAGACAGGGGAGGTACCGCGGGGAAACCTTGAGGCACTTCTCGAGTCGCATCACGGCCCGCTCGTAGTTCTTGGCCTTCTTCTCGTCGTTCGCTTCCTTGAACAGCGCCTCGACCTCGGCCGTCTTCGCGTTCGCCACCGGCTTCACCGGGTCGACCTTCACGACAGGGTCAGGCTTCACGGGGTCTGGCTTGACCGGGTCGGGCTTCACGACCGCCACCTTGTCGGCGACCAGCTTCGCCCGGCGCGACTCGAGCTCGTCGTAGTTCGCGCGGAGCAGCTTGGTGCCGGACGCCGAGTCGAGCTGCGTCTTGGCCTTCTCCAGCGAACCGGCGTCGAGCAGCCTGGCGGCCTGCTCCAGGGCATTGCGCGCGGGCTTCTCGCTCTCGAGCTGCGCCAGGAAGGTCTTCGCTTCGGGCACGAGCGAGCCTTCGACGGTCGCCTCTTTGGCGAGCGCTTCGGCCTTGTTCCAGTCGAGCGCTGAGGCGCCTTCGCGGGCCTCGGCCAACTTCGCGAGCGCTTCCCTCTTGAGCGCTTCGAGGTCGGGCTTCACCTCGGGAAGATTCGGGTTCTTCACCGCGATGGGCTCTTTCACCAAAGGCTTGTCCCTGGGCGGGACGGTGACGGGATCCTGGCGGCTCTTCCACACCACGTAGCCGCCACCACCGATGATGACGACCAGCAGCGCGACGGCGATGGCGATGAGCGGCGTCTTCGAGGCGAGGGCCGTATCGGCTTGTGCCGTGACGCTCGAAGAGGTGCTGGGCGCAATGTTCACCTGTTCGCCTGGGCCCACGAACTTCAGCTTCACGTGGCCCAGCTCGATGACGTCGCCCGGCCGCAAGGTGACCTGCGCGTACGATTCACCGTTGACCATCAGGCCGTTGGCCGACTGCATGTCGACCACGCGCCACTCGCCTGTCTCTTCTCGCACCACCTTGCAGTGCGTGCGGGAAAGCGAGCGGTGATCGAGGGCGATGTCGTTGTCGTCGGTGCGCCCGATCTTCATCTCGGTGCGGTTGCAGACGAACTCGCGGCCTGCGAAGTCGGTGTTGAGCACCACCAGGCGGGGCGCTTCGGTCGAGTCGATCTCGGCCACGGCGCGTTTGCGGTTGCCTTCAATCTGGTCGATGCGAATGACCGCCGTCGACTGGTGCTTGGGGATCGACGGGGGCGTATCGCTGCCGACCTCTCCCTCTTCGGCGTCGCGAACGTCTTCGTCAGCCGCTTCTTGCGCAGATTCGACCGCGGGCAGCGCCGGCATGGTGGCGCCGGGGTCAGGGAGCTTTCGGGTGGCGGCCTCGAGCGGCACGGTGGGCGCGGTGGCCTGCTTCCCTTCTTCCGCCTGGAGGGCCAGATCGTAGTCGCCTATCTGAATCAGGTCGCCGTCAGCGACCTGCACCTGTCCGGAGATCCGGTCGCCGTTGATCCTGATCCCGTTGTAGCTCCCCAGATCTTCGATCAGCACGTGACCGTTGTTCCGCATCAGTCGCGCATGGCGACGTGACACGTTCCGCTCCGTGAGGCGGATGGTGTTCCCCTCTTGACGACCGATGGTGATCTCGTCCCTCACAAAGGGAACGACGGTCTTCCGGCCTTCGTCGTCTTCGATGATCAGCTTCAACACGCCGGACCTTTCTACCATCACTCTATGAAGCCGCGCATCAATCATGGCGGGCGAAACCCGAACGTTTCCACATCGTTCTGAAGATCGACAGCCTGATCATGCGAGGGGCCTTCGACTACACTTCCTTCAAACGAATGGCCGGCCCTGTCACACTGCGCACCGACGCTGGCGACGAAGACCTCGATCTTGCAGAGTTCGAGGCCCGTCTTCAGCAGGGAGAAATCTCCCCGCAGAGCCTCGTGCGCCTGCCGGCGGTGACCGGAGACCACTTCATTCCGGCCTGTGAGCTGGAGCTGTACCAGCGGTTGCACCAACCCCGCCGGGCGTACTTTCGACGCGCCTTTTCGGTCAGCCGCTTCCCCTGGCTGACTTCGGGCCTCATTCTCATCAATGTGGCCGCCTTCCTGGCCACGGCCGAAAACGGCGAATTGAGCCTCGACGCGATGGTGCGCCACGGGGCCAAGGTGGGGCCGCTCATCTTCGATCTGGGCGAGGTCTGGCGCCTTTTTACCGCGAACTTCCTGCACCACGACGCCCTGCACATCGGGCTGAACATGTTCGTGCTCTTCAACGTGGGCGGTGTGCTCGAGAACACATACCGCACGCTCGATTACCTGTGGCTGCTGGTCTTCACCGGCATCGCCACCATGACCACCTCGCTGTTCTTGAACGACGCCATCACCGTGGGCGCCTCGGGCATGGTGTTCGGCTGCCTGGGCGGCGTGCTGGCGTTCGGGCTCAAATACCGCAGCCTGCTTCCCCCGTCGTACCGGAGCCTGCTGGGCGACGCGGCCATTCCCACCGTGCTGGGGCTGCTGCTCATCGGCATCACTTCGCAGGGCGTGGACAACTGGGCGCACGTGGGTGGCCTGCTGGCAGGCATTGCCACCGGCGCGTTGATGCGGCCCCGCTTGCTGGCCGATGCGCGGCCGCATCGGTGGGAGCCGGCCTTGCGAGCAGCGCCTTCGCTCGCGGTGTTGACGGTGGTCTTCCTGGGTGAACCTCTCTTTTTTGAACAGTTCCTCCCGCGGGTGCGGGTCGAGCGCTCTGAGGCCTTCGGGCTCACCATGCCGGTGCCTTCGGGCTGGGTGAGCGGGGCGGATCCCCTGGGCTCCATCGCCTGGTTCAACGGTCTGTCGGGCGCGGGCCGGGCGAGCTTCGCCGCTGAAGCGGTGGAGATGCCCGAAGGCGCCGACGTGAACGAGGCCGCGCGGCGGTTCGTGCAGGAGCGCCTCAAGCCCCGCGATCTGGGTGATGAGGTGCTCTGGGTGCACGCAGAGCCCGCGGAAGCGTGGCGGGTGGCCGACCGCGACGGCCTGCGGGTGCGCGTGACCATCAAGGAAACGGGCGGCGTGCGCAGGTTGATGGTGTTCTTCGTACCGCGCGGCACGCTCGTTTATCAGCTGGTGGCGGAGTGGCCGCAGGGCTTCCCCCGCTATGCGCAGGTGGCAGAGTGGATGGTGGCCGGGCTGCGATTCACCGAGCCGCGCGCGCTGCGGGTGGTGCGGGGTGAGGCCCTGCTCTTTCCCAACTCGCCCGACGCGTTGGCGCGCCTGGGCCTCGCGCTGCTCGAGCAGGGGGAAGGCCCGGCGGCGGCAGAAGCACTGCAGGCGGCCGTGCGAGGGGCGCCCGCGATCGTGCCGTACCGGGTGGCGCTCGCCCGCGCGTTCCTGGTCTCGGGCGAGGTCGACCATGCGTGCGAAGCCAGTCAGGCCGCGTTGACCTACAGCCCGGACGACGCGCAGGCGCTGGAGGCCGATGCCCGCTGTGAATTGGCCCGAGGGCACCCGCGTCGTGCGCTCGAGCGGTTGGGGCAGGCGAGGGCGGCGGCGCCGCTCGATGAGCGGCTCAAGGATGCCGAGACGAAGTTGCGCGCCACGTTGCCGGAGTTCAGATAGGCCTTCACGCACCATGAGAGTCACGCTGATGATCGTGTCGTTGGTCGCGTCTGCTGCGCTGGCTCAAGACACCGCCGCGGAGATCTCGAAGAAGTCGCGAGAGCGCGGCGCGCTCAACCTGGTCGGGCTGACCGCCGAGATGAAGCTCACCTCGATCTCAGCCGATGGGAAGTCGAAGGAGCAGGTGCTCACCTCGACCTCGAAGACCATCAACGGCAAGAGCCACGCGCTCGCCCGCTTCTCTGCGCCCGCGGGTGTTTCGGGTGTGGCGGTGCTGACCATCGCCGGCGATCAGGGTCAGGGCGACGACGTCTCGCTGTATCTCCCCAAGCTCAAGCGCGTTCGGAAGGTGGCCAAGAGCGATCGGGGCAAGGCGTTCATGGATACCGATTTTTCCTACGCCGACATCGGCTCGAACGGCACGCGCGACGAAGACACCAGGCGGCTGGAGGACTCGAAGATCGAAGGGCGCGATTGTTTCGTGCTGACGGGAAAAGGCGACGACTCGTCTCCCTACGGCCAGGTGAAGATGTTCGTCGACAAGCAGACCTGGGTGCCGATGCAGGTCGAGTATTCAGACAAGGCGGGCAAGCCGCTCAAGCGCTACCGGACCATCAAGCTCAAGCAGTTCAAGGATCGGGTGCTCGCCGCTGAATCCGTCATGGAGAACCTCCAGTCGGGCACCAAGACCCAGATGACCTTGCTCAAGCTGGAGGACTCGACGCTGGGTGACGAGGCCTTCACCGATCGCGCGCTCGAGCGCGGCTGAAGCCCTTGACGCACGTCGCGTTTCTGGTGGCGGTGTTCGCCCTGCCTGCGTTCGCACAGGAAGACGGCGGCGCAGCCATGGGCATCGAGGCCTTCGAAGAGGTCGACGCAGGAACACCGGTGGCGGCCCCGCTCGAAGCTTTCAAGACCGAGCCCGCTGCGCCCACGGTTCGCATCTACGGGTGGACCTCGGCCTACACCGCGCTCGACACCCGCTTCGATTCACCTCGGGGCGCGGCGCTCGCGGAGAACGTCTGGGAAGGCCGGCTGCGCGCGGTGCTGGGCGTCGACGTGAAATTGAACGAGCACGTGAGGCTGGTGCTCGAAGGGCGTGCGCAGGTGCGAGGCGCTACCCAGCGTGACTTCGATCGCGCGAAGGGTTTCTTCGAGCCGATGCTCGGCGACGCGTTCGTCGATCTCTACACCTCGAGGGTCGACATCCGCGTGGGCAACCAGCGCATTCCGCTCGGGGCCAACGCGGCGCTCGCTCCGGCCGATGCGCTCAATCCCAGAGATCTGCGCGAGAGCAGTGGAGACCTCGAAGACGCGCTGCTCCCCGTCTTTGCGATTCGTGCGCAGGGCGAGCTGGGAAAGCTGTCGTGGCTCGCGGCGTACGTGCCGTTCTTCCAACCGCACCGGCTGTTCGTGTTCGGCCAGGACGAAGGGCTGTTGCAGCCGGCGTTCGGTCAGTCACTCGACAACCGCCGCATCGATCCTTCGGTGGAAGATTTTCTGCAGGATCGGGTGCTCGAGACGCAGCGGCCGCCCCCCTTCGCAGGCGATCTCGCGCTGCGCGTGACGGCCCAGGGCCGGGTGAAGGTGGGCGCGAGCTGGGTGTGGATGAACGAGAAGCTCTCGCGGGTCACGGTGGATCCCGAGCTGGGCCGGGTGTTGTCGGCGCAGGCCGCGGGCCGTACTCAAGACCAGGCGGCCGCGGTTTCGGTGCTCAATCGCTTTCAGGCGGGTGAGACCCTCTACCGGGGCTTTTACGGAAGGCAGCACCTCTTCTCTGCAGAGGCGTCGGCGCTGCTGGGCCCAGGTCAACTCGACGTCGACCTCACGTATTCACCGCGGCAGACCTACTACAACGCCGACTTTTCACCGGTCGACAAGGCGTCGGTCACGCTGGTCGCGAGTTACAGCCAGGCGTCGGATTCCCCGTTCATCTATTCGATCAGCTACCTGGGCATGGCGCTGCCTGACATCTCCGCGCGCGAGCAGTTGATCATTCTCGAGCCGGCCACGTCGGTGGGCGCGGCCCATACGGCGTTCTTCCATCTGTTCATCGGGGTCCTCGGCTACACCTTCTGGGACAAACGATTCGAGGTCTCCTTTCGCGGGGCGTTCGAGCCGGTGCAGCAGAGCTTCTCGCTCGCGCCCCGCGTGACGTACCAGGGCATCGAGGGGCTCAAGCTCTTCGTGGCCGCTGAGTTCTACGAGGGCAAGCCGTGGAGCCCGTTCGGCTACTTCGATCGCAACGATCGGATTCTGCTCGGAGCGAGGTACGAAATCTTCTAGCGCCCTCGCCCTGCGACGAAGCCACTACAACCCCGCATCGGGCAACACGACCGCGTTCTTCTTGATCCAGTCCGCCACCGGCTGACGTCGTGAATCACTGAGCTTCGGCATCAAGCTCGCCAGCGACTCCGCCGAGGGGCCGCGCTCTTCTGGGCGCGCCAACCACGTCGCCTCGGCCATCAACACCTGCGAATCGAGCAGCAGCCGGGTGTTCTGCGCCTCGGTGAAGCGTTGCTGCGCGCTCGCCGCCAGCGAAATCGCCTCGCCCGCCTTGCCGGTCTGCATCAGCGCCTGCGCGAGCGACAACTCTGTCTTCCCCGCCGGCTGACCGCCCAGCTTCTGCCTGAGCTCGAGTGCGCGTTGAAGCGGGGCGATCGCCAGCTCGTGGTGCCCCTGCGCGAGCTCGAGCCGGCCCTGACAATCAGCGAGGTCGGCCGCGTCGATGGTCTCGTCACCCGCCGCCAACCGCCGCTGCACTTCGCCCAGCGCTTTGCGCGCATCGGCCCAGGCGCCCAGCTGCGTCCACGCGGCGACCTGCTCGAGCAACGCGGTGGAGATCTCTTTCTCACCCGCGGCGCCACCTGCCCTCGCGATGGCCAGATGCCGGGTGGCCGTCTGCAACGCCTCGCCCCAGAACTCGCCCGAGAGGAAGATGTCTGCCTCGAGCTCGAGCACCGACATCATCTCGGCCGAGTCAGCGCCGCTCATCAGCGTGCGCGTCTCCTTCACCTCGGCGAGCAGCGCCTGGGCCGCTTCCAGATCTCCCACCGAGATCAGCAACCGCACCAATGCCTGAGCGCTGTGCAGCGACTCGGGGTGATTGATGCCCAACGCCTTGCGGCGAATCTGGAGCGCTCTTTCGAAAGCGGCCCGGGCCTCGAGCGCTTTGCCCATGCGCCTGAGCGCGACGGCGAGGTTGTGCGATGCGAAGGCGACGTTGGGGTGCTCCGAGCCCTCCAGCTTCTCGTGCAGTCGCAGGCTCTGGTCGTACCGCGTGACGGCTTCTTCGTAGCGGCCCAGGTGCGTCAGCACGATGCCCAGGTTGTTGAGCGTGGAAGCGACGTCGGGGTGCTCGTTGCCCAGGTGCTCCTGCTGCAGGTCGAGCACGCGCTCGAAGTCGGCCAGGGCGGGCTTGAAACGTTTGCGGCGAATGTCGACGAAGCCATCGTTGCGCCCGAGCTCGACCTGCACTTCCCAATCACCTGGCACGCGAGCCGCCGCGGCCGAAGCGAGCCGGCTCCATGCGTCGGCATCGGCGTCAGACTCGTCGTAGCCCTCGCTCGCGTAGAGCCGCGAGAGCCCGCGCGCTGCGAGCCCCGCTTCGCCCGACTTGAGCGCCTGCTCGGTGGCTACCAGGTTGGCTTGCCGCGCCAGCCGGTTCTCGCCCCGTTTGAGCTCGAGGCGCGCCATCAAGAGGTACGCCTCGGCCTGCGTGGAAGGCGGTGCGGCAGGAGAGAGCCCGGTCTTCAGCTTGTCCGCACCGGCAGCGTACTTACCGGCAGCAAACAACGCGCGCGCCTCGGTCATTTTCCCGCGCAGCAGTTGATCGGCCGCTTGCTCCTTTTCGTCGGCAGCGAAATGCCGGCGCATGCCTGCGCTGGTGGTGCACGAGGCCGCGCTCTCCAGCTCGCGTGCAGCGGTCGGCGCGTTGTTCACCACGTCGTGATCGGGCGCATCGAACAGGGCCACCAGGGCTTCGAGGCGCTGCACGCGCTCATCGAGACACGCCGTCTTGAGCCCGGTCGCCTCAGGCGAGTCGACCTTTCGAAGGCGGGCGGCTTCACAGACCTCACGCGAGGTGACCACCCACTCGGCGGCCCAGGTGTCGAGCGCACGTTCTGAGCTCGCCCACGCTTCTTCCGCGTACGACAACCCGGTCGCCTTGAAGCCCTCACGCAGCTTCGACTTCCGGGGCGCGTCCCAGACCCCGGTGAGCCGCCGCTCGGTGCCGCCGCAGACGAGCAGGCGCTGGCGAGTCCACACGCCGTAGCCGATGCCGAAGATCGAGAAGAGCACGAGGCCCGTGACGAAGAGCGTGCGGCGCGGGTTCCGCTTCGCGCGTGGCTTGAGCGCCTTGATGAGCGCGTCCATCTCGGGCCATCGTTCGGCGGGGTTCGCCTTCAGGCCCCGGCGGAGCACGTCTTGCAGCCAGTCGGGCACCTGGGTGTCGGCGGGCACGGGCGTCAGTCGGCCCGCGGCGATTTCCTGCGCGTGCTGCTTGAGCGTCGAGCCCGAGAAGGGCCGGTTGCCGAACAGGCCTTCCCACAGCGCCACGCAGAAGCTGAATTGATCCGAGCGTGCGTCGGTGGGCAGACCTGCGATCTGCTCTGGCGCCATGTAGCCGGGCGTACCCATCACCGCGCCATCGCGGGTGAGCGGCACGTTGAGTGAGCTGTCACCCAGGTTTTCCGGCACCTCGAGCGCAGCAGCAGCCGCAGCCGCGGCAGCAGCGGGGGCGGGCGTCGACGTCGACTGCCGTGCCAGGCCGAAGTCGACCACGCGGGGCCGGGCATCGGCGCCGAGCAGCACGTTGTCGGGCTTGAAGTCGCGGTGCACCAGCCCCGCGTGATGCGCGGCCGAGAGCCCTTCGGCTGCGCCGCGAAAGATGCGGACGACCTCATCCCACGGGTGCTGGCCGCGCAGCCAATCGGCGAGCGTCTCGCCTTCGACGTATTCCATGGCGACGAAGACGCGATCGCCGAAGAGCCCCACGTCGTGCACCGCGATGACGTTGGGGTGCTGCAGCCGCGCCATGGCCTGCGCTTCACGCAGCAGCCGGGCTTTGCCTTCTTCGGCTGAGAGCGCGCCACCCCGCAGCAGCTTGAGAGCCACCTTGCGATCGAGCTGAGGGTCGTACGCACCGAACACCTCGCCCATGCCGCCGGCGCCCAGCTTTTCCAGCATCACGTAGCGGCCCAGCGTGGCGCCCCGCTGGAGCCCCGTGCCGCTGCCGTTGATGGCAAGCGAGTGGCCCTCGCCCCGGGTGGGAACGCCGTCTCGCGAGCCGACCGCCGTCTTGGAAAAGGCCGCCGACGAGATGCTGTACTGCCGGAGCCGGCACGCTTCACACCCGGCAAGGTGGCGCTCGATCTCGGCGGCCGCCGCTCCTTCCAGCTGCCCCAGCGTGAACGCGAGGAGTGACTCGTCTACGACGTGGGGCATGACCTTGGGTCAGAACGCTAACACCGGCGCGTTGATTTCAAGGTTGATGCTATGGCGCCTTCGAACATGGAGCGCTGGCTCTCACCCCGGGTTGGTTTCGCGCTCGTCGCGGGCCTCTACCTGCTGTCCTTTCCGTACCACCCGGGCTTGCGCTCCCCCAACGAGTTGTGCCGCTTGTGGCAATCGCGCGCGTTCGTCGACTTCGGCACCCTGCACATCAACGGCGTGCTGCAGCAGCGCGGCATGGTGGGCGATCTCTCGTGCACGGCGGTGGTGAACGAGAACGGCGTCGAGCGCCTGGCGCCCTGCGTCGGCCCCGATGCCCCGCGCAGTGGGGTGACCGCGCGCTGGTATTACCCCTCGAAGGCGCCGCTGGTCTCGGTGCTCGGCGCGCCCGTCTACTGGGTGCTCACCAAAGTACAGGGCAAGGTCTCCGAGGTCGCGCAGGTGTTCTGGGGCCGGCTCTTCGTGACCATCATCCCCGCGTTGTGCCTGCTGGTGCTGTTGCGGCGCTTTTTGGCGGCCTTCGTCGAGGCAGGTACGGCCGACCTCTTCACCCTCGTCTATGCGCTGGGCACGATGGCCTTCAGCTACGCAGAGTCGTTCATGAGCCACCAGCTCACCGCGGTGCTCCTGTTCTCTTCGTTCTTCTGCGCGTGGAAAGTCGAGCGGGGTGAGTGGAAGGTCTGGGGCTACGCGCTGGCGGGCCTCGCAGCGGGAGCCGCGGTGACGGCGGAATACACGGGGGCGCTCGGGGTGCTCTGTGTCGCTGCGTACACGGTGGCCGCGCGCTGGAAGAAGTGGGGCGCGCTGGCTCGAGCCGTGGGCCTGGTGACCCTCGGAGCCGCGCCCTTGCTCGGCGCTTTGCTCTGGTACCACGCGGTGGTGTTCGGGGGGCCCTTCGTCTCGGGCTACAAGTTCCTCAACGACGCAGCGTACATGGGCTGGCACCAGGGCGGGTTCCTGGGCATTCGGGTGCCTGACCTGCGCGCGTTGGGGCTCTCGTTCTTCTCGCCGCTGCGTGGGCTGTTCGCGCTCTCGCCTTTCCTCATCGCCGGGTTCTTCGGAGCCAGGGCGGTGCGCACGAAGGACCAGCCGTACTTCGTGTTGCTGGTGGTGCTGCTGTTCACCCACTCGTACTTCACCTCGTCGTTCACCTACGATTCCTGGGGGTGGACGGTGGGGCCTCGTCATCTGACGGGCATTCTCCCGTTCTTGATCCTTCCGGTGGCGCTGGTGTTCGAGCGGTTGCGCGTTTCAGCTCCGCTGCAGGCGTCGGTGCTCGCCGGGCTGTGCGTCTCTTCGGTGCTGGCGACCGGCTTGGTGGCCTTCATCAACTACGTACCTGACGACGTCAGCTCGTCGGTGTGGGGCCTCGCGCTGCCCATGCTCTTCGAGGGTTTCTGGCCCGTGACCTGGCTGGCCGCGTGGGTGCCCAACCCCGCCTCCGGCGTGCTGTTGGTTTCGCTGCTGGTGGCGCTGGTGGTCTGGCTCGTGCTGCGGTTCCGCGCGTTGGGCGCAGCGCCCTTTCTGCTCGGCCTCGTGGTGGTGCTGCACTTCGGTGCCCTGCGCGTGCTGCCAGGGCTCAGCTTCGACGCGCAAGCCGACGCCCGGGATGAAGGGGCAAAACGACTTCTGGAATCCGTGTGGCTTGCGCCCAATGGAATGCCGGTACCCTTCAGGTGAGCATCAGAACGATGCCAGGCCTGCGCCGTGGGTGAGCTTGAGCCATTTGGCGCGCTGGTAGACAGTTTGCCTGCCGTGGCTTTCGAGTGTTCGCCCAGCGGTGAAGTGCGCGCGATCTCCTCGTTCTGGACCGACCTGACCGGGCAGCCGGTGGCCGAAGCCCTCGGCTCGGGGTGGATGAAGCACCTCGATGGCGAGGGCATCTCGCGGGCCTTCAGTGAGGCGGCCTCGAGCGTGAGGGCGGGAGACACGGTGCGCTTCGTGGTGCGCTGCCGCGATCGGCACGGCGAGTGGTGCTGGTTGCGCGCAGTGATGCGAGCTCGCCTTGAAGCAGGTGTGGTGGTGGGCGTGTCTGGCTTTTCCACCGTGGTGCACCCGGCGGAGGCGACCGACGAAGAAGGCCGGGTTCGCCTCGAAGAAGCACAGAGCCTCGCCGCGCGCGCTGACGCCTTGCTCGCTGCTTCACCTGATCTCCTGTTTCAATTGACGCCCGCGGGTGTGTACGTCGGCTATCGCGCCGCTGATCCGGCGCGGCTCTACGTCGAGCCCGAGCGGTTCATGGGCAGGACCATCGAAGAAGTGGTGCCGCCTCACGTGGCAGTGCCTTCTCGAGAAGCCCTGCAACGGGCGGTCGCGACCCGGCTCCCGCAGAGCTTCGTCTACGATCTGGAGTTGAACGGCAAGCGCAGCTACGAGGCGCGCGTGTTGCCCATGAAGACGGGCGATCTGCTGTTCGTCATTCGCGACATCACCGACTCCAGGCGCAACGAAGAAGAGCTGGTGGCGGCCCGCGAAGAGGCGCTCGAGCGCAGCAGGCTGAAAACCCAGTTCCTCGCGAACGTGAGCCACGAGATTCGCACCCCGCTCAACGGCATTCTGGGGGTGACCCAGCTGCTCAAGCAGCACTCGTTACCGCCCGAGTTCAGCGAGTACGTCGACGTCCTTCAAGGTGCCGGAGAGTCGTTGCTGGCCATCGTGAATGACGTGCTCGATCTTTCGAAGATCGAGGCAAACCGGCTCGAGCTCGAGCCGCGCGTCTTCGATCTCGAGCGCGTGGTGAGCGAGACGGCGCGCAGCTTTCTGGCGGTGGCGCAGCGCAAACGCGTCGAGCTGCTGGTCTCCGTGGCGCCCGAGGCCAGGGGGCCCGTGCGCGGAGACCCCACGCGCATGCGGCAGATCATCAACAACCTCGTGGGCAACGCGGTGAAGTTCACCGACACGGGCTCGGTGCGCGTGACGGTGATCCGCATCGAAGAAGATCGTGTTCGCATCACCGTGAAAGATTCAGGGCCCGGCATCGCGCCAGAGCATCACGCGCGCATCTTCGAGGCCTTCGAGCAGGCCGACGTGGGCGTACAGCGGCGGTTCGGCGGCACGGGCCTGGGGCTCGCCATCACCCGGCGCATCGCGCGCTTGATGGGTGGTGAGGTGACCTTGACCAGCGCGCTGAAAGCGGGCGCGACCTTCGAGCTCGAGGTGCCGCTCCCGTCGGTGGTGATCTCGCACGCCCCGCCGCAGGTCGCGCGCATGTCGCCTGCCCCGCGCCCGATGCGTATCTTGCTGGCCGAAGACGATCCGGTGAACGCCTCGATGACCGCCGCGCTCCTGCGCAAGCTCGGTCACTCCGTGCAGGTCGTCGGCAATGGCCAGGACTGCGTCGAGGCGGCGGCGTTGGGGCAGACCGATCTCGTGCTGATGGACGTGCACATGCCGGTGCTCGACGGGCTCAAGGCCACCGGGGTCATCCGCGAGCAGGAAAAAGGCAGCACCCGGCATCTGCCCATCGTCGCGCTGACGGCGAACGCCATGAAGGGCGACGACATCATGTGCCTGTCGGCGGGTATGGATGCGTACCTGCCCAAGCCTGTGACCGTGTCGGCCCTGAAGGACCTGCTCATGTGGTTCGGCAGCCAGCAACGCTGAACGCGCGCGTTGCCTCGAGAGGGCAACCATGCGACGTACCCGCCTTCAAGCATTGCCTGACCTTACGTCAACGGAGATACCCCCTTGTCCACCCAGGTGGCGACGAACGAACCCTCGACTCTCACCGAGGCCATTCTCGGCAAAGAGCTGATCTCGGCCCCTCTTTTCTCGAAGGTGCGCGCGTGGCCGGCGGAGCTCAGGGCGGCGCTGGTGTCCGTGCTGATGGCCTCAGCGGTGCTTCTGCCCTACCTCGGCGCGGTCGGCCTGTGGGATCCATGGGAGGTCCACTACGGCGAGGTCGCGCGCGAGATGATTCAGCGCAACGACTACGTGCACCCGTTCTGGGAGAACGCGTGGTTCTTCAGCAAGCCCGCTTTCACCATGTGGATGCAGGCGCTCGGGCTGCAGGCCGCTGATATGGGCTCGGTGCTGGCGCTCATTCTCGGCGTGGTGCTGGGGGGGCTGGGCTTCGCCGGGTACATGGGCAAGCTCAAGGGGGCGTCGGCCACCAAGGAATTCTGGGGCGTGCTCGGCCTCACCTTTGGCGCCTTCTTCCTGGTGCTGTTCCTGTGGTCGAAGGCGGTCACCCTGCCGTGGCTCTCTTCTTCCGCGGCTGCTGGGCCTTTCGCGCTGCCGATCTACACCGAGTGGGGTTTCCGGCTGCCGTTCACGGGCTTCTCGATCCTGGCGATCGGCCTGCTCACGTACTCGTTGAGCATCGCGGTGAACCCGCGCGCGGCGCTGGCGACGGCGGTGGTGCTGGTGACCATGCCGCTCTACTTCCTGCTCTCGCGGCAGGCGGTCACCGATACCCCGATCATCAGCGCGACGATCTGCGGCGTGGCGTGCGCGATGGTCGGCCTGTTCGACAAGACGACGAAGTTCCGCAGCGAGTGGTGGTACGCAGCGTACGTCTTCTTCGCCATCGCCACGCTGGCCAAGGGCCTGCTGGGCTTCGGCGTGCCGATGGTGGTGTTCATCGCCTACGTCGCGCTGCGCGAGATGACCTGGAAGTCGATTGGCGCCCACTTCAAGTGGATGGCGAAATACCTGCTGCTGCCGATGCTCGCGGGCGTGGGCGCGGCGGTGGTGGTGGGTGGCCTTGCGTACGTGCTGGGCAAACGCTGGAACACCACCTTCATGGCGGTGCCGGTGATCGACAACGTCTCGCTCATCAGCGCGCCCTCGTGGCTGTTCATCATGTGGGGCTCGGTGGCGTTCTGGGCGGTGACCACGATCATGCTCGGCCTCAACAAGAAGGCCACCGCTGAGCGGCCGCCTCCGGTCTTCTCGATGGCGTACGACATGCGGCTGGGCACGGGCATCCTGCTGTTCCTGGCCGTGTGCCTGCCCTGGTACTACGAGATGTTCACGTTCTGGCGGCTCGACGACGAGTCGAAGATCTTCTGGTTCCGTTTCATCATTCACGATCACTTCGCGCGACTGGGCAGCGGCGTTCACACCACCACGCCGGGCGGCGACTTCACGTACTTCATCCTTCAGGGTGGCTACGCGATGTTCCCCTGGGTGGCGATCATTCCGGGCGCGTTGGCGACCGCGGGCCGCCTGAAGATCCGCGGCCTGAGCACGGCTGACGGCGTGGGCGTGGTGGCGGTGCTCTGGTTCGTGGTGACCTGGGCGCTCATCGGCAGCTCGGCGACCAAGTTCCACCACTACACGGCGCCCATGTTGCCCCCCCTGGCGATCCTGATGGGGCTCTTCATCGACAAGCTCTGGGAAGAAGGCATCGACGCGCACGGGCTGGTGCTGCTGTTCGGCGTGCCGCTCTTCATGCTGGTCGGCAAGGACCTCGCTTCCACCCCGAAGCACTTCACCGATCTCTTCGTCTACAACTACGACCGCCCGTACCCCACGTTCATCACCGAGACGCCTGTCCTGGGCAGCAACAACATCAAGCAGCTGATGGGCCTGGGCATGGGCATCGCGGGCGTGGTGATCGGGCTGTTCGCGATGCTGCGCTCACGGGCGATGATGTTCACCGCCGGCCTCGCCTCGGTGATGGTCTTCGCGCTCTGGTTCAACTGGAGCCACTGGGTGCAGCTGAGCCACCACTGGACGCAGCGCGATCAATTCTGGCGCTACTACACGCAGCGAAGGCAAGGAGAGCCCATCGCTTCGTTCCTGATGAACTGGCGCGGTGAGACGTTCTATTCGCGGAACACGGTCAAGCAGATCAAAGACAACCCGCAGGTCGGCATGAAGAGTTACGCCGACCAGCCGGGCCGCGAGTGGAGCCTCGTCGAACACGCGCGCCTGGGCGTGCTCAAGAGCGCGGTGGGCGACAAGACGGTCACGCTGGTCGACAAGGATTTGAACAACAAGTTCGTCCTCGTCATCATCGAGTGAAGCCGGCACGCGGCGTGCTGAGCGACCCGCACCAATGCCGGGCGTCCCCCGGGTTGGTCGGCGCTGCGTGACATTTCGTCACGTTCTGCCCGACGCAATGGACGTGGAGTCGAAATGAGCATCGCCGTCGAGGGGCTCGAGAAACGTTTCGGAGATCGGGTCGCCGTCACCGGGCTCACCTTCGAAGTGAAGGCGGGTGAAGTCTTCGGTCTGCTGGGGCCCAACGGCGCGGGCAAGACCACCACCGTGCGCATGCTGACGGGCCTGCTGTCGCCTTCGAGCGGCAAGGGCACGGTGTGCGGCATCGAGCTGGGGCCCCACGCTGATGGCACGGCGCTGCGCAAGAAGGTGGGCCTGCTCACCGAGCAGCCCGGGCTCTACGAACGCCTCACCGCCCGCGAGAACCTCACCTTCTTCATGCGGCTGCACGAGGTCGAGGGGGCCTCTGCGTGGAAACGCACCATGGGGTACCTCGAACGTTTCGGGCTCAAGGGCCGCGAAGACGAGCCGGTGGGCGGCTTCAGCAAGGGCATGCGGCAGAAGCTGGCGATCGTGCGCACGCTGGTTCACGACCCCGAGGTGATCTTTCTCGACGAGCCCACTTCAGGGCTCGACCCCCAATCTGCGCGCACCGTGCGTGACGCGGTGGCTGAGCTCGCGGCCGAGGGGCGCACGTTGGTGCTGTGCAGTCACAACCTCGCCGAAGTGGAGCGCCTGTGTACGCGCGTGGCGGTGGTGAAGTCGCACCTGCGTACGGTGGCCGCGCTCACCGAGCTGCGTCGTGAAGGCCTCGCGCTCGAAGTGACGGTGGAAGGCGAGGCGTCTTTGCTTCTGCCTGCGTTGGCCACGTTGCCTTTCGCGCCGACCGCCCATCACGAGGGGAACAAGCTCAAGGTGATGCTCGCCGATGAGGCGCACGCGCCTGACGTGGTCGCGGCGTTGGTGAAGGGTGGGGCGCGCATTCACTCGGTGGCGCGTGCCGCACGACCGCTCGAAGAGGCGTACCTGGAGCTCGTGCGTGAGGAGGACGAAGCGTGAGTGACTTCTCGTTCAACCGGGTCAAGGCCGTGCTCTGGAAGGACCTGCTCGAGCTGCGAAAGAACAAAGGCATGATCTGGTCGTTGCTCGCGCTGCCGGCGGTGATCGTGCTGGTGCCGCTGGGCATCGTGCGCACCTACGTGCGGAACCCCGGCGATCCGAACTTCCGGGCGATCGCGCTCTATTACGACTTCACCGTCGACACCGAGAACGCGGCGCGTTTCCTGGTCGACAAGGTGCTGGCGGATTGGTTCGTGCTGTACCTGATGATGCCGGTGTTCGTGCCGATCTTGATCTCCTCGCACGCTGTCGCAGGCGAGAAAGAGAAGCGCACGCTCGAGCCGCTGTTGAGCTCGCCGGTGACGCCGCTCGAGCTGGTGATTGGAAAGAGTCTCGCGTCGCTCATTCCGTCAGTCTCAGTGTGCCTGCTCGCCTTCGTCTGTCTGTGCATCGGGGTCGATCTCGTCGCGTGGCCGTTGGCGCACAGCTTCATCTTGCCCAACGCGATGTGGACGTTCGGGGTGCTCATCATCGCGCCGCTCTTCGCGTTCTTCGGCAATGGCGTGGCGGTGTTGATCAGCGCGCGCGTGGGTGACAGCCGGCTGGCGCAGCAGCTCTCGGGCTTGTTCGTGCTGCCGTTGGTGGGGCTGGCTGCGGGGCAGTTCGGCGGCGTGCTGAAGGCGGGCCCAGAGTACTACGCGCTCATCGGCGGCATCGTGCTGGTGCTCGACATCGTCATTCTCTTCAGCGCCAGACGGCTCTTCGATCGCGAGCGGCTGATGTCACGCTGGGGATGATTCAGGCGATCGCTTGAATGAAGACTTCGGCGCGCTCGACCGGGCTCCACCACGGGCCCACTTCGACCTTCGAGCTGGCAAACCCGCACTCGCTGAGCATGCGGTACCACTGCATCACCGAGAAGATGCGCACCTCTTCGAGCCCGAACACCGCGTTCTCCATCAGATCGATCGCGGCCCAACCAAACAGGTGATCTTTGCGCGGGTCGACGAGCCCCAGCACCCCACCGGGCCTCAACACGCGACGCATCTCACGCAGCGCGGGGATGTGGTTCGGGTAGTGGTGAAACGAGTTGGTGCAGACGATCTTGTCGAAGCTGCCATCGGCGAACGGCAACCGGCCGGCATCACCGCGCAGCAGCCTCCCTGAAAGAGCAGGCACCTTCGCCGCGGCTTGAAGCATGCCCCTGGAGTAGTCGAGGCCGACCGCCAGCCCGCCCGTCTGAGAGATGCGCGTCGCGCCGTCGCCCGGGCCGCAGCCGAGGTCGAGTACCCGTTCGCCCGGGCGAATCTTCAGGCGCTCGATCGCGATGCGCTGAATGCGCCGCAGCTCGAGGCCGAACGGCCCTGCCCGGTAGAACTTCGCCCAGACGTCGAAGAAGCGGCCGTGCTTGTGCAGTTCGCTCATTTTTCCTGGCTCGTTCCGCTTCTGCGCCTCTTCCGCTGCGCTTCAGCACCTTCATGGAATCAGTTCATGGATCAACGGGTTGGCTTCTGCAATCGTGCCTGCGGTGGGCCGTTATGTCGCTGAGGCGTGCACGTTTACCCGCAGTCCCCTGGGAGAAGCGAAAACAATGGGAATCTTCGACTCGCTGAAGTCTGAGGCGCAGCGCAACTTCATCGCGCGCGCGGACGAAGCCAAGAACCAGATCGTCTACAAGTATCCGGAGCGCAACATCCGGATCATGACGCAGCTGACGGTGCAGGCCGATGAGGTCGCGCTCTTCGTCAAAGACGGCGTCGTCGCCGGCAAGCTCGGCCCGGGGCGGCACAACCTCGACACCAACAACATCCCCTTCCTCTCTTCGCTGCTCGAGAAGGTCACGGGCGGCAACCTCTTCGTGGCCGAGGTGTACTTCGTTTCCACGCGCGAGTTCCCGCAGGTGAAGTTCGGCGGGCCCATCGGCGACACGCGCGACCCTGAAACGGGCCTCGCCATCGGCACCATGGTCTACGGCGACTTCTCGATGCAGGTGACCAACCCCGAGCAGCTGCTCGTGGGAATGGTCGGTCTGCGCAAGGCCGACAACGAAGAGTTCATCGGCTGGTTCAAGAGCCAGGTGCTCAAGGTCACCCGCGATCGCATCGCCGAGCTGCTGGTGAAGAAGAAGTGGCCGCTGCTCGACGTGACGTCGGGCGCGTACACCGAAGAGATCGAGACCGAGGTGATGGCTGGCCTGGGCACGCACACCAACACCTACGGCGTGGCGATCATCCGCTTCGGCAACTTCACCATCAGCATCAAGCCTGAGGACGAGGCGACGCTCAAGAAGCTCTCGAAGGACGTGGCCTATTCACGCCTCGCCGGCGGCTTCCAGCAGTACGCGCAGGGGCAGGCGATGCTCGGCGCTGCGGAAGGCATGTCGAAGGGCGGCGGCGAAGGCGGCAGCGGCTCGGGTCAGGCGCTCGGCGGCATGGGCATGGGCATGGGCTTTGGTATGGCCCAGATGTTCATGAACCAGAACCAGGCGCAGAACACCCAGGCCCAGAACCAGCA
>JAYTAT010000664.1:0-3320 GCA_043737315.1 Archangium sp. | reverse complement strand
TCAAAGACTACGGCTTCTTCGTGCCCCTCGACTCGGCCGGCAGCACCGCCAGGGTCGAAGGCGTGGTGAAGGTCGCCCTGCTCGAAGAAGCGCGCGCCAAGCACTACGAGGCCGAAGGCGCCACCGTGCCCAGGGGCAAAGACGGCAAGTACCGCGAGGTGCAGCTCGTCGCCGTCGGTGTCGAGCTCCGCAAGTAATTGAGCCGCGCCTATTCGATGCGCGGCGTGATGGGCGCAGCCGACCGCGCCGTGTCGCTGGCGCGCGAGGTGTTGATGAGCCAGGTGCCCGGCAGTCTCGTGCACGACGTGCAGAACGACCCGCGATTCCAGCACCGCGGCGTCGATCTCCTCTGGGAGCGGCCGGGCCAGCAGGTGCTCGGGGTCGAGGTGAAGGGCGATCGCCAGGGCTTCCGGCGCGGCACCTATTTCTTCGAGCTCATCAGCAACGCCGAGAAAGATTCACCGGGCTGTTTTCTCTATTCGATAGCTGACCTGCTCGTGTACGTGTTCGTCGACGTTCAGGAGGTACACGTGCTCGAGTTCAAGCCCGTGCGCGAGTGGTTCGTCGCGCGCGCCAAAGAGTTCCCCTGGAAGACGGCGAAGACGCGCACCGGCGCGAATCTGTACACGACCGTCGGCGCCAGCGTGCCCTTCCGAGAGGTGCGCAAGGCCGTGCCGACCGCAGTGGCCGTGCACCGGCCTGCCGAGCGCTGATGCCTCGCGCGCTCTTCGCCTTCTTGCTCACGGGCTGCGCACTGGCCGCGCCCACCTCGGGAAAGCCCGTCAGCGAAGGCGTGAGCCGCGCCGAGTTCGAGGCGCGCACCAACGGCACCGACCTCGTGAAGATGACGGTGCTCTTCCCTTCGACGGCAGCGGGCAGCCCACGAGGCGCATCGCTCCCGGGCGTGGTCTTCATTCAAGGCGGGTTCGTCGCCACCAAGCGCTACGAATGGCAGGCCGAAGCGCTCGCGCGCGCGGGCTACGTGGTGGTGCTCCCTGAGAATCAGCTTGAGCTGGCCTTTTTTTCCATCGACTACGGCCAGGCGGCGCGCGGGCTGCTCGTCTCACCGCCACGCGGCTCATTGCTCGAAGACCTGGTGGATCCCTCTCGCATCGCTGTCGCGGGACACTCGCTGGGCAGCGTGGTGGCGTTGAAGCTCGCGTTGGGCGGAGGCTTCGCCGCGGTGGTGCTCGAGGCCGGTTTCCCCGACGGCGCAGACACGTCGGCCGCGATGTCGTTCACCAAACCTTCCTTGAGTCTTGCGGGGGAACTCGACTGCTCGGCGCAGCTGGGCAAGGTGCGAGCCGGCTGGAACACGCTGGGTGCACCCACCGCGCTCACGGTGCTCGAGGGCGTCACGCACTACCAATTCACCGACGCTGACACGGAAGATCGAAAACGCGGCTGCGCTCCGGCGGTCGAGTTGAACGACGCGCATGAACGCATCGAGCAGGCGGTGGTCACTTTTCTCGACGCAGCGATGAGCGATGGCTCGGTGGGCGAGGCGGGGCTTCGTCTCATTCCGCGCGCCACGGTGGAGGTGCGATGAAGCGCGCGCTTTGCACCGTCGTGTTGCTGGGCGCGACCCTCGCGGGTGCCGAAGGTGGTTGGCTCACCGCGCGTGGCCGGCTGCAACCTGACTTGAGACTCGAAGCCTGGGCGGGCTCTCGCACCGCGGGGCTGGGCGTGGTTTTCCCCGATGCACCGGGGGCGATGGCCGGCATCGGCGCAGAGGTGCTCTACGCCTTCTTCGATCGCACCCTCGAGCTTCGCGGCGCGCGGGTGTGGCAGCTGACGAAGAATCGATTCGCCACCGCATCCACCACGGTCGGGGCTTCGGCTCACCTCGTGCCTTCGGCTTTCGACGTGGGCCTGGGTCCTCACGCGGGGCTCTCTCTCGCGCTGGGCGGTGAGACCTTCACCTTCGACTTCGGCTTGCAGACAGGCGTCGAGGTCTTCGTCACTTCCCAGCAGACGCGCCTTCCGCAGCGGTTGTTGCTGGGGGCCGATCTGCGCCTGGGTCAATTGGGAGTGGGGCTTCACCTGCGCGGCGGCGTCGACCTCGTTCCAGGCCACGGCTTCGTCGGGCGCGGTGAGGCCACCCTTTCCTTCTCGTGGTTCGTGGCACGGATGCTCTGAAGGGGGTGTTCAGTTGTTCAGTGCGCGGGTACGACCTTCGCCATCGCCTTTTTGACCTGGTTCAGAAAAGTGGTGAGCCCCCGGGGCGCCTTCTTCACGCCCACCTTCAGCTCGTAGCGCCCGCCCGCCAGCGGCTCGCCGTTGGTGGCCCGCATCACCGTGACGACCACCTTGCTCTTCGTCTCGGACAGCTCTTCTGCGTCCAGAGTGACGATCGCCAGCGCGCCTTTCGCCCTCGCCGCGACACCCAGGCAGGGCCCCAGGCGGCAACCCTCGGGGGGCAGATCTGACTCGTCGATGCGCACCGCGGTCACGCCTTCATTCGTCAGCGCCTTGACCAGCGACTCCGCGTAGCCCCTCGAGATGTCCTCGTAGATCGCGTCTTCCGACGAGATGTCGATGACCGCCACCATCGGCGCAGATTGACCAAGCAGCGTGGCGAGGGCGAACGCGAGCACCGGGCGCGCAGGAGAACCGCGCGCGAACCCCACGTCAACAGGCCTGTTTCACCTATCCGAACAGCGTGCAGACCATGCACAGCCAGGGTGCAACCCGCAAATCGTCTGTTACTTTCAGCCCGCCATGGCAACCAAACATCGCCCCAGCAAGGACGACGGCGATACCGGTGTAGCCACCGCTACCAAGAAGAAAGAACAGCTCAAAAAGCCGCCGCTCTTCAAGGTGCTGTTCCACAACGACAACTACACGACCATGGAGTTCGTGGTCTTCGTTCTTCAGTCGGTGTTCCACAAGACAGAATCAGACTCGATGTTGATCATGCTCAACGTGCACCGGTCGGGCTTCGGTGTCGCGGGTGTGTACACGAAGGAAGTTGCCGAGATGAAGGTCAACAAGACGCACCAGCTGGCGAAGGAACACGAGTTCCCGCTCAAGCTGTCAATCGAGCCAGAGGAAACCTGACAGATGGCCTCCCCGATCATCGCCAAGGAACTGCAGGCATCCATTCGTTTCGCGCTGGCTGAAGCCAAACGAATGCGACACGAGTACCTCACGCTCGAACACCTGCTGCTGGGGCTCTTGCGCGACCCGCGCACCATCGAGGTGCTCAAAGCCTGTGGGGGTAAAGCGGATCGCCTCAAGGGCCGCCTCGACACCTTTCTCGACGAGACCGTCGAGCGTCTGCCCGAAGGCGCCGAAGCCGAGCCGCAGCAGACCATCGG
>JAYTAT010000663.1:0-3321 GCA_043737315.1 Archangium sp. | reverse complement strand
GACGTGCTGGAGAAGGTTCCGGTGCGCATGGCAGAGAAGCAGGATTTTCTGCCGATCGCCTTCGACGCCGAGCGCCGCATTCTCTCGATCGTGATGGCTGAGCCTCAGAACGAGGCGCTGGTGAAGGAGATCGCCATCGTCACCGACATGACGGAGGTGTTCGCCTACGTCGGTGTTCGCAGCGCCATTCAGGCGGCGATCAAGAAGCACTACTACGGCGATCCCACCGCCTTCGCGTCGATGCAGAGCGGCGCCTCGTTGCAGCAAGACGCCCGCAAGCTGGCCGGCGCCTACGAAGGCAGCGATTCGCGCATCGAGCGCTCCAGCGCCAGCAGCAGCGGCTCGAGCAAGACCTCGAGCCGGGTGAACCCCACACAGCTGCGCGAAGCGCTCGGTGCGGTACGCGGCACGGTCGGCGAGAACGACTTCGTCGAGACCCTCAACATCCTGGTGGGCCTGCTCGAGATGCCCCGTAAGGAGTTTCGCGGGCACTCCGCGCAGATCGCCCGGCAATCGCAATTGATAGCCCGGCGCATCGGGCTGCAGCCGCGCGACGTCGCGCACACTTCGGTCGCCGCGTATCTGCACGAACTCGGCAAGAAGCCCGACAAACACTTCACCCTGCCCCTCCTCGCCTTCTCGCCTGAGGCACGGGCGGAAGCGAAGCGGTACGCGCGCGCGCCCATCAAGCTGTTCGAGACGGTGCACCTGCCCGGCGGCGTCAACGCGGTGCTGGCACAGTTGTACGAGGCGTTCGACGGCTCGGGTGTGCCCCACGGCGCGAAGGGCGACGACATCAGCGCTGGCGCGCGCATCATCGCGGCGGTCGACGCCTTCTTCGAGCTGACCCGTAATCCGTTCAACCTGCACGGCCGCGTGATGACCAAGGCCGAGGCGATCGCCTCGATGCGTGAGCAGGCCGGCACGCTGTTCGATCCCGTGGTGGTCGACATGCTCGACGTGTTGCAGAGCGGCGACATCCTCAAGCAGCGCGTCGAGCAGGACGGCCGGCAGCTGTTCGTGGCCGACCCCGATGAAGCAGTGCGCACCGACTTGATGGACTCGCTGGCCAAGGATGGGCTGGTGGTGCAGCCGGTCATCAAGCTCGACGGCCTCATCGACGCGGTGATGGCCAACGAGGCTGACACCCTGGTGGTGGGCCTGGGTTACGGGGTGGGCGACATCGTGGCGCTGGTGCAGTTCGTGCGAGCACGGCCAGAGAGTGCGGCGTTGCCCGTGTTGCTGCTGGGAGACCCCACCGACCCCGCGAGCCGCGAGCGCCTGGTGCAAGCAGGGGTGACCGGGTTCATTCCGTTGCCGTTGGTGCCCGATGAAGCGGCGAAGACCATTCGCACGGCGTACCTCGATCGCCTTGAGCACGGCGGGCTGGGGCACGTGGTGCGCGGCAGCTTCGATGAGCTCGCCTCACTCGAGTTGGCGAAGGTGCTCGGCGCGGCGCGGAAGTCAGGCCGGCTGACGGTGCGAAACGGGCCGCAAGAGGGGTACCTTCAGTTTGAGCGCGGCTGCATCATCTTCGCGCTGTTCGCCGACAAGAAAGGCGAGGCCGCGATTCAGCCGTTGCTCTCGTTGCCGCAGGCCGACTTCTCGTTCGATCCTGAAGCGTTGCTGTCCGACAACCCGAACGTCGAGAAGGACTTCGACGTGGTGGCGCGCCAGCTCGCCGGCTGAGCCGCGCTCACAACGAGATCGAAATCCGCAAAAGCCGAGCGGTATTCCGCGCACAAATCAGTGCGACCTCCTCGGCATCGCGGGCATGCAGCTCTGCGACCTTCTTGGCCGTCTCAGCCACCCGGCTCGGCTCATTGGGCCACTTGCCGCGATACGGCATGGGCGACAGATACGGGCTGTCGGTCTCGACCATCAACCGATCCAGGGGAGCAAACTTCACGGCTTCCTGTAGCGGCTCGGTCTTCTTGTAGGTGACGACACCCGAGATGCTCAGGAAGAACCCGAGATCCAGATACTTCCGGGCGGCAGCCGTATCGCCCGTGAAGCAATGAATCATGCCGTCACGAACACCCTCGCTCTCGAGGATCGACGCGCACTCTTCATGCGCATCACGAACATGAATCACGATGGGCTTACCGACCTGCTTCGCGAGCTGGCACTGCCGCCTGAACATCGCGGCCTGCACGTCGCGCGGTGAGTGATCGTAATAATAATCGAGCCCGGTCTCACCGACGGCCTTCACCTCAGGCAACGCGGCGAGCCTGGCCAGGGTGTCCCAATCTTCCTGCGTGGCTTTGGCTGCGTCGTGAGGGTGCACGCCGATGGTCGGAGTCAGGAAATCAGGGTGCTCTTGGGCTGCCGCGAGCGCGTGCCCAAAGTCGCCCGGCTTCTGCAGCAGCCCCACCACCACTGCGTGCACCACGCCGGCGAGCTTCGCGCGCGCGATCACTTCACCCGCGACGGGGAAGTCTTTGGTCTCGAGGTGGCAGTGCGAATCGATCAGCTTCATGGCCTGGCTCCGTAGTCGGCGAGGAGTGCAGCGAGCTCCTCGGCGGCCTCTTGATCCTGCAGCTTCAACGAATCAACCCTCGCGCGGGCCGAGGCAGTCCCCAGGAGCAGCAGCCCTTCCGCGCCATCCAGTTTGAGATCGTCGCTTGCGTTTGAAGCGAGCAATTCACCCAGCGGGCCTTCAGCCGCAGCATCACCCAGCCGGCCAAGCGAACGTGCCGCCGTGCCTCGAGCGGGATCGTCGGCGTCTTTCAGAATCTCCAGAAGGCGCGGCAGGGCGCCGGGTGCTTTGACCGCACCGAGCAGCTCGACTGCCATCGGGCGGTCCATCGTCCACTTCCGGCCCGCGCGTTTGAAGAGGTGCGCCACGCCTTCGGCTTCACCCAGTGCAGCGAGGGCGCCGGCGAGCTGCGTCTTGTCGAAGGCAGGCACGAACCAACTCGAGAAGGCGCGCTTGAGGGCAGGAATGGCTTCCTTGTTCCCCAGCTGCGCGAGGGCAGAGGCAGCGCGGAAGCGGAGGTCGGTGTCTTGGAGCGCCTCGAGCAGCACCTCGAGACCCGCGGTGTGCTGGAGCGCGACCATGCCGCGGGCTGCTTCGAAACGAACGGTGAGCGCGGGATCCTGGAGCGCGGCGGCGAGTGCGCCCCGGGTCTCGGGCAGGGCGAGATCAGCGAGGCGACCGGCAGCTTCCACGCGCACGCGGGTGACCTTGTCGCTCAGGTGACGGATGAGGATGTCTTTGGCTTCGGCGGGCGCGATGACTTCTGAAGCGAGCGCGAGGCCCGCGCAGCGCACTTCGTCTTGTTTGTCGGCAAGCAAGCGCACCACCGCGGGCTCGAACTC
>JAYTAT010000662.1:0-1194 GCA_043737315.1 Archangium sp. | reverse complement strand
GATGCGCGGTGACAAGGTCATCGACCCTTTCGTTTCCCACAAGACCACCCGGCAGAACCTGTCGGCCAGTGAGCGCCCGGCGTTCGAAAAGCGCATGGGCGAGCTCAAGGCCCTGATTCCGACATCGCAGGTCGCCGGAGGCTGAAGACTGGCGTTGCCGCCGGGTTCGACCTACCTTTCGAACCCGATGAAGCGACTCAGCTTTCTCCTTGCGGCCCTTCTCGGCACCACCGCTGTCGCCGCCGAGATCACGCGCGTCGCGTCGTCCTTCGAAGAGAAGGACCCTTTTGGAATGTTCCTCGACTTCACGTTCGATCGCACCGCCGACCGCGGGACGATCACGCGTGAGTGGTACCAGCTCGGCCAGCTGCAGGACGTCACCGAACTTCGCTACCAGAAGTACGACTCGCGCCTGGGCATCGACGTCAACCTGGGCATCTACAAAGACTTCGAGCTTCACATCGGGGTGCCCATCGTCTTTCAGCAAGACCGCAACTGGTTCTTCGCCGGTGGCACCAACGAGACGAACACCACCATCAGCCGCAACTGCTCGCTCGATCCGCAGGGCAGCCAGTGCACCAACCCGGGCAGCGGTGATGGCCAGCTCTTCGACTTGCCGCCCTACCCCGGTGGCACCAACAGCTACCGCTCGGGCCTGGGCGACTTCACCTTCGGGTTCGCCTGGAACCCCTTCGTGCAGAAGAAGGATCCCAGCAAGCCGACCTGGTCGTTGCGCTTCGACTACACCGCGCCGACCGCCGCCCTGCTCAACCCCAGCGTGAAGACCAGCAGCGCGAACCGCGGCAACGTCGGCGACAAGCTCCACCGCTACGCGTTCAGCACCGCGGTCAGCAAGCGCATCAGCAAGTACGTCGAGCCCTACTTCGAGGTGCACTACACGCTCGCGTGGCGCGGCCCGGGTTTCTATTCGAACTGCGATGACGCTTCGGCCGATCGCCAGGGGCGCCCCGAGAACTGCGGCAAGCCCGGCTGGGAGCGCAGCGAGACCGGCGTCAAGCCCGTGCACACCGGGGGCTCGATCTTCGGCATCGAGATCACCGCCTTCGAGCGCGAAGACCGGCACCAGCGCGTGGCCTTCGATTTCCGCGGGTTCGTGAACTACTTCTCAGAGGGCCGCTACTACAACGAGATGTCGGATCTCTTCGGCAAGCTGCTCTACACGTCGGACTACGG
>JAYTAT010000661.1:0-3325 GCA_043737315.1 Archangium sp. | reverse complement strand
GAGTGAAAGTAGCTGACGTTGTCCATGCCGGTCTTCTCGCGCACCACGTCGCACTCGGTGGCGTTCTCGGAAGCATGGGTGTGAATGCGCACGCCGCGTTCCATGGCGATGTCTTGCACCTTGCGAAGAAGCTTCTCGGTGCACGAGAGCACGAAGCGGGGGGCGAGCGCGTACCGCAGGCGATCCCCCTCGGCGCCGTGCCACTTTTCGATGAGCCGGATCGACTCGGCCAGCGAGTTTTCCGTGGTCTCACGCAGGCCCGCGGGCACGCCCTGCCCCGCATCCATCATGCACTTGCCGCCCACCAGGCGAATGCCGGCGTCACGGGCCGACTCGAAGACAGAGTCGTAGTGACGCACGGTGCCCATATCGAGCACCGAGGTGGCACCCGAGCGGATGCACTCGAGGAAAGTGACGTCGGCCGAAGCGCGCAGCGACTGCGCGTCGTGCAGCGCTTCGAACGGCCAGATGCGCTCGCGGAGCCAGTCGAGCAGCTCCATGCCGTCGGCGTGGTTGCGGCAGAGGGTCTGACAGGCGTGCAGGTGGCTGTGAATCAGCCCGGGGAGCACCAGCTGACCCTTCGCGTCGATGAAGCGACGCAGGCCGTTCTTCCCACCGCGTTGACGGGGCCCGACCCGGACGATCCGGTCACCCTGAATGACCACTTCCGCGTCGCGCAAGACCTCGCGCGAAGCGTTCATGGTGATGACGGTGGCGTTGCCAATGACGAGATCCACGGACTGGGACCTTCTCCTAACTGCAGGGTTGGGTACACTTTTCAGCCGTGTTCCAAGCACTCTTCGTCAGAGCAGTCCTGCTCCTTCCTGAACTCCCCGGCGATGAGCCCCGCTACACCAAGCCGGTCGGCTCGGCCGAGGTGAAGTATTTCGAGCTGCTCGAGAACAACAGCCACATCGTCTACCCCATCATCGCGGTCAGCGTGGTGGCGCTGATCGCCTTCGGGGTGATCGCCGCCTGGCGCAGCGAAGACGTCGACGGCATCGCCAAGGCCGAGATGAAGCGGGAGGTCATTCGCCAGCTGCGCCGCGAAGTCTACGGGCTGACGGCGGTGCGCCTGGCCACGCTGCTCGATGTACCCGGGGTCAAGATGCTCAAGCTGCTCGAAGAAATGGCCGAGGCCAACATCGTCGAGTCGCGCACCGACACCTCACGCGTGACCACCTGGAGAATGAAGGGCCTGACCGGCTGACCCCCGCCCGCTCGCTACTGACTGCGCCCGATGATCGGCACGGTCACCGTCGGCGAGTACGGATCCGTGGTCTCCACGATCGCAAACACGCGCTGCTCCTGTGACGGCGGGTAATACATCCCCCCGTCCAGAGTGCCGAACGAGATGGTGCCCACCTTCTTGCTGATGCGCCCGCCGGGGAGATTGGTGCCCTCGAGCAGCACCGGCAAGGTCGGCCCCTGCCCCCAGGCGAAGTACACGCACGGGCCCGCATCGACATTCGCGCAGCGCACGCTGGGCGTGTTGCCGCCATCGGCCGACTGCCACAGCTCTGCCGTCAGCAGCCGCATCGGCCCGTTCCCCGTGTTGGTGACCAGCGATACGTCTTGAGGGGCCGGCGAGCTGCCGGTGAACGTCACCGGGAACGGCACGGGGTCAGACAAGAGCGAGCTGCCCGTGAGCGTGGCGAGCATGGTGCTTGGGCGGCGCATGGTGTTGTTCGGTTCACCCTGCCGACTCCAGATGATGGTGGAGAGATCGGTCGCATCGCCACGGCAAATCGAGCGCGGGCGATAGGTGACGCTCACCGGAGCGGTCTTCCAGTCACGCGGATCGTTGACCGAGTTGGGCAGCTTGAAGGTGGGCAGCGTGAACGTCGCCTGGGTGCCGCCATCAGCGGGCAGCGGCGCGTTGGCGTAGCGGTAGTCGATGCTCGCCCCGCCATCACACCGCGAAGGCTGCCCGGCCGAGATGGTCATGGCGTAGCTGACGGGCGTGTTGCCATCGTTGCGCACGAACATCTGACCCGTGCGCTCATAGGCCACCGGCCCACCGTCCAACTCACAGTTCAGACCGCCGTCGACCGGGTACACCCGGCCATCGCACAGGCTGCCGAACGGAACATCGAGGCTCATGCCCGTGCCGTCGGTGCACGACTCGGTGGTGCTGTCGTCGAACTTGAAGCACAGCCTGGGCAGCGCCTGAATGGCCGAGCCGCGAATGGGAATCGTCTTGTTGCCCACGCCCGCCGGGAGCACCAGCTGGAGCTCGCCGCCCAGCAGCACCGCCGCGGTGGGCATGAAGCGAACGGTCACCATCACGGTTTCACCCCCGGCCAACGTCTTGAGCCACGGCATCAGGTTGCAGGTCACGCTGGGATCGACCGCGGCGCTGAACCTCGCCGAGGTGACGGGCAGCTCGTTCGAGCCAGAGTTGGTCAGCGAGAGGGTGAGCTCCTTCATCTCGCCGACGTAGACCTCGCCGAAGTCGAGCCCGGTCGGCTGCACCACCGCGGTGGCCGTCACGCCGGTGCCCGCGAGGCTCAGCTGCACGGTGGGCTTGTCGGGGTCGTCCGTGGTGACGGTGACCGTGCCCGTCTCGCGCTGATCGGCGACGGTGGGCGTGAAGTCGAGCGGGAACTCGTACTCGCCGTTGACCCCGATGCTGATGGGCATCGGCTCGGTCAGTGCGAAGCGCGGGTTGGTGAAGACCGCCTTTTCCAGCGTCAGCGCCGCGGCGCCAGCGTTGCGAATGCGCACCTTCCGGGTCGCGGTGAAGGTGAGCTGCACTTGACCAAAGTCGACCGATGACCGCGCGTTCCCCATGTCATCGAGAACCTCGATCTTCGGCAGCAGCTTGCGCGTCTTGGTGCCGCAATCACAACCCGCGATCGTGATCATCAACGCGACGAAAGGCAGTCTCTGAATGGTCATGACGCTCCGGGAGTTACACCAACTCGCTCTTGGCCGTGCGGCCCATCAGCTCAGCCACCGCGGCCCTGGGCGTGCCGCCTTCCCACGCGATCTTGTACACCTGCTCGCAGATGGGCAGCTCGACGCCGACCTTGAGCGCGAGGTCGCGTGCGCTCTTGGCCGTCTTCACGCCTTCGGCGACCTGCTTCATTTCCTTCAAGATGTCGTCGAGCGAACGGCCGCGGCCCAGCTCGAAACCGACCGTCCGATTGCGTGACAGCTCGCCGGTGCAGGTGAGCACCAGGTCGCCCAGGCCCGCGAGCCCCGAGAGCGTGAGTGGATTGCCGCCCATGCGCACGGCGATGCGGGTGATCTCTGCAAGCCCACGGGTGATGATCGCCGAGCGCGAGTTGTGACCCAGGCCCAGGCCGTCAGACATACCGGC
>JAYTAT010000660.1:0-1197 GCA_043737315.1 Archangium sp. | reverse complement strand
TTGTGCGTCGCCTCGAGGAAGAAGTTGAAGGCCTTGAAGCTGGTGTGCGCGTCGACGCCGATCGCTCCGAAGGCGCCGCCCGAGGGGTAGCGGCTGTACTCCTGGAAATCGAGCTGCAGCGGGGCCTGCCGGAAGAAGGGCATCGCCGCGTAGCCGGTGACGCCGAGGGTGAACCGGTAGCTGGGCTTGATGGTGACGTGACCGCCGCCCGTGAGCTCATCGAAGGTGTTCGTCAGCGTGCTGAAGACCAGCCGCGAATTGCCGCCGGGCAGGTAGACGCTGGGCGACTTGCAGAAGTCGTTGTCGTCATCGCGCGGGTCTGCGCAGAACCGCCGATCGTAGAGCTCGTACTGGTAGATCGAGCGCTGCTGGTACGAGGCGAAGCCGTACAGCGACATGCTCGCTTCGTCGCCCAGCTTGAGGTCTTCGATCGAGCCCGCGATGCCGCGGAAGCTCTCACGCCAGGTGTAGTCGGGCGTGATGTAGAGGTTCTTGCCGCCTTCCAGATCGCAACCCGAGGTGGGGTCGGCCAGGAAACCTTCGCCCGAGATCTTGCACGTCTGAGACAGCGGTATGACGCGCCGGTAGTCTTCGACCAGGTAGATGCCGCGGGGCGTGACGCGGCGGGTGTTGTCGAGGGTGAGCCGCTCACCGAAGCCGATGGTGAAGGTGCCTGCCACCAGGCGGGCGTTGCCGGGTTTCCACTGGGCCCAGATGCGCGGCAGATGCGGGGTGTAGAGAAACCCCGGGCTGGCCAGCGCGTCGTTGGTGGGATCGTAGGTGGGCGAGCCCGCGCGCCTGCGGGTGGTGAACATCATGAAACCCGCTGACAGGTTGAGCGGGGCCTTGAGTCGGCCGGCCAACAGCGCAGGCGGCGGCACGTTGTCGGTGGCCGTGAAGCGGGTGGCCGCGTGCACCTTGCCGCTGACCGGCAGAATGGGCCTCGCCGCATCGATGCGCAGGAAGGGCGCGATCTGGATCAGCTGCTCGGGCGTCAACGCGCCGGCGCCCACCAGCTCTGCGGGATCGTCGATGTGCCCCTTCGACTTGCGGTACTCGAGAATGGCGTCGACGTCGGCGTAGGTGATGCCGGGCAAGTCGTAGAGCTGCTCGCGGCTGGCCGAGTTGAGGTCGACGCCTTCGCGCAGAATCTCCACCAGGGTCTGCGAGGTCTCTTCAGAGATGTCGCCGCGCTGC
>JAYTAT010000659.1:0-3329 GCA_043737315.1 Archangium sp. | reverse complement strand
CCTTCGTGCCACCCAGCGGCTGGCCCAACTTGCCGATCGCCACCCCGCCCGTCGCCTCGCGTTTCGCGCGGCGAATTCGCACCGCACCGGGCTTGAGCTCGACCACTTCACCGAGCAGCGCGCCGCGGTTCTTGGGGAAGCGGCCCTCGACCATGCTCTGGTGATCCGAGCCGCCCAGAAACCCATCTGAGAACCCGCGCGAATAGGCCACGGCCATGCGGCCCAGATCGCGCTGAAGCTGCTGCTGCGCCTCGGGTGACTTGTCGCGCTGCTCAGCGATCGCATCACGCCAGCGTTTGTACCCCTCGACCGCCGACAGCACGTAGGCCGGCCCCTTGAGCCGCCCTTCGATCTTCAGGCTCGCGACGCCGATGTCCGACAGCTCAGAGACCGCGCGAGCGCCCGCGAGATCCATCGGGCTGAGCAGGTACGCCACGTCACCCAGCTCACGCACCTCGCCGTCGACCACCAATTGGTACGGCAACCGGCACGACTGCGCGCACTGACCCCGGTTGGCCGAGCGCCCGCCCCAGGCTTCCGAGGTGAGGCACTGGCCGCTCCACGACATGCACAAGGCGCCGTGAATGAAGACCTCGAGCTGCAACGACGTGCCGCGCGCGAACGTGCGGATCTCGTCGACCGACAGCTCGCGAGGCACCACCACGCGCGTGGCCCCCAGCTGCTGAGCGAACGCCGCACCTTCGGGGCTCGAGATGGTCATCTGCGTCGAGGCGTGCACCTCGAGCGTGGGAGCGACCGCGCGCGCCAACAACGCCACCGCGGGATCCTGCACGATGATCGCGTCGACGCCGGCGGCCGCGCACGCGCGCAGCACGGACTCCGCGAACGAGAGCTCGTGCTCGAACACCAGCGTGTTGAGCGTGACGTACGCCCGGGCACCCGCGCGGTGAATGCCATCGACCAGCGAGGGCAACCGCTCGACCGAAAAGTTGGTCGCCCGAGCGCGTGCGTTCATGCCCCCGTCGAGACCGAAATAGACGGCATCTGCACCGGCAGCCAGCGCAGCCGCGAGGCTTTCGTCATCACCTGCCGGAGCGAGGATCTCGGGGACTTCCATGCGAGTCAGCGGCGCAGCCGCGCGTCTTTGAGGCCGGAAACGACCGCCACGTGATCGCCGACCTTGAGCGCGTCGTAGAGCTTGAGGACGTCTTCGTTCGAGTGCCGCACGCAGCCGTGGCTGACGTCTTCGCCGAGCTGCTTGTTGTTCGAGGTGCCGTGCAGCTCTTCGCCCGAGCGCGACCCGTCAGACCAGGACAGATCGAGGATGCGCGGGCCGAACACCGGGCCGCCCCAGAGCCGCTGACCGAGCGCGACCGACTCAGCTTCACCCAGCTTGGTGGTGACCTTCTTGAAGCCCTCGTCCGTCGAGGTCGCCTTCGCGCCCACCGCGTTCAGGAGGATCTTCTCGAGCTTGCCCTGCTTGTCGAAGAGGAACGTGCGGTGCTCGTCTTTGAGCACCACCACGCGCACGGGCTTGCCCTCGAAGAAGGGCACCGGCACGTTCTTCGTCTGGCCAGGCTGACCTGCCGCCGGGGCGAGCTGATCGAGCGCACGCAAGGTCGCCGCGTCGACGATGCCGGTGGGCTTGACGTCGGGGAACATCTTCGAGGCGTTGACCTGGAAGTTCTTCACGGCCTTGGCCGACATCGCACCGAAAGAACCGTCAGCCGCGTTGGGCAGCGCAAAGCCCATGTCGGTCATCGCCTGCTGCAGCTTCTTGACGCCTTCACCCCTGGCGCCCGCGGTCAGGGTGCCGCCCGCGAGCACGGTGCCGAGCTGTGCGTCGCCTGCGAAGCGGGGGTTGAGCATCGACGGGCCGGCCGGGCGTGCATTGGGGCGGGTGCCGGGTGTCCACGCAGGGTTGGCAGCGTCGGGCTGCGGCGCGGGGGGCGTCTGCGGCGTGGTGCGAGCGGCGGGTCCGTTGGTGCGGCCGATGGGAGCGGGCATGAGGGTCCTCGATAGCAGGTTTGATGAGCGAAATCAGTGGTGCGCCTGGCGGCGGGCAGCCTCGACGACCAGGGCGATCAGCGAGCTCGTAGACGTGACGCGTTTGCCTTCGATGCGGGCGCGCAGGGCGACGCAGAGGTCCCACGCCTCCTGGGTGGTGAGCGGGCGGCGCGCGGCCTTGCGGCCCTGGTTGCTCACCAGCACCGTCAGCTCGCCCGTCTTCGCGTCGAGCATCACGTCGATGTCTTCACGAGGCGTGCGGCCGGAGAGCAACACCACGGCGCCCAGATCGCTGACCGAGCGCGGGGCAAAATCGGCCAGCGTGGTGGGAAAGATGGCGTCGTTGACGGCCTTGATCACGTGGCCGGTGATCGAGTCGACCCACGGCACGTTCTGCTGGAAGCGGGCGAGCGCGGGGCCGATGTCGCGCAAATCACAGCGGCTCAGCTCAGCATCGTCACCTTCGTTGGAGACGATGCGGAACTCGCCCGAGGCCTCCATGAAGCGCAGCTCGACGTTCACCTCGCCGACCTGACCACGCACGGCCGCTTCACCGGACTCTTCGATGCGCTCGACCTTGTTCACGCGGAAAGCCTTGAACGGGCGGGGCTGGCTGGTGAAGCGCGGGGTGGGCTCGCTGTCGCTGATCATGTTCTCGTGGGCTCCTGCGACAGTTCTCGGAGAAGCCCACCGGCCACGCGCGACAGATGTACGGACCTTTCACGACACGTGATTCGACTGGAAGTTCAGGCGTTTAGGCCCACATCGACGGCCAAAGGCGCCATTGCCGGTTATGCCAGCCGCGGGGGATTTCAAAATGCGCTGGTTCATCGCCGTGCTCGCCGTGACGTTGGCTGTGCCCGCCTGGTCGCAGGATCCGCTCAAGACCGACCCGGACAAATACAAGCTCGTTCAGGAAAACGCGCGCGTCCGGGTGCTGAGGTTTCACGACAAACCAGGCGACAAGAGTACGCAGCACACGCACCCGGAGTTCGTCTTGTACGCCCTCTCGCCTTTCAAGCGGCGGCTCATCTTCCCAGATGGAAAGACGATGGAGCGCGAGTTCAAGGCAGGCGAGGTGGTGCTGATGCCCGCCCAGACGCACGTTGGCGAGAACATCGGCACCACCGACACCGAGGTGTTGCTGGTCGAGCTCAAGGAGCCCGCCCGCAAATGACTCAACCTCGCGGGGAATTCGTAGGTCGGCTTCCGCAGCTGTGACCCGCTGGGGAGTTCATGATCAGGGCGAGAGGATGATTCGCGGGGCCGAGAGCGCCTGACGAACCTGCGCCAGTGCGGGCTCTGAAGCGGCCTCGGCCTCGGTCATGCGGCGAACGTAGAGGTCGCGCCCACTCGAGACG
>JAYTAT010000658.1:0-8215 GCA_043737315.1 Archangium sp. | reverse complement strand
AATCACCAGCGCCGGCGTCTTTCTGGAAACGAACCCCATCGCCCTGGGTGATGGCCCGTACCCGTTTCCGTACGCACTCAACGGCGAATCCACCCCCTACCTGGTCTGGGGAGGTGCCAACGAGTCGAGGCTCTCGCGCCTCGATCTCACCCGCGGCTTGCTCGACCCGAGCGGCCTTCTGGTGGGCCGGAACGACGCGCTGTACCGGGCGAGTTGCGATGCGCTCTCCGACAGCACCGTCCTGTCCCTCGCGGCAGAAGCCGATAAGCGGGACGGCTATCGGGAAGTCAGAATCGTCGGTCGAACGGTGACCCTCAATCGAGCACCCATTCTCGCTGTTTCGGACGCCTCGGTGGCGGAGGACACCACCCTGACCCTGGGCCCGCTGGGCGCCGATCCAGATGGTGACGAGCTGACGCTGTCGATCACATCGCAGGGGCTTCACGGCACGGCGGGCGTGTCACTGGCCCGGCACGTCGCCTACTCCCCGCATGCAGACTACGTCGGTCCTGATCAGATCGAAGTCCTCGTCTCTGACGGCTTTCAAACGGCACAGGCCCGAATCGATATTCTGGTGACGCCCGTGAACGATGCGCCCGTCGCTCAGCCTCGCTTCCTCACACTCGATGCGGGCACCACCATCGCGTTCACGCTGGGCGCCACTGATATCGATTCGGCTTCGCTGACGTACAGGGTCACGCGGCCACCCCTCTTTGGAACGCTCGCCGGGACGCCTCCCGACCTGCGCTACACCGCGCCTGCGGAGACTGCCTTCGATTGGATCGAGTTCGAAGCGGATGATGGAATGGCTCGCTCTGCAGCCGTACGTATCTCGTTCGATGTGCTGGGCTCTGGACGCCCTCGCGATGCGGGTGTGTCCTCGGTCGACTCGGGTTCACCCTCGGGCGCGGATGCGGGCGCAGTGGTGGAACCATCGCCCATAACCCCAGGTGGCTGCGGCTGTGGCGCGACTGACGCGACGTCGTTCCTCGGTTTCGTCATCGCAGGTCTCCTCCTGTGGCGAAGGTCCGTCGGGCCGGCGCAAACCAGAGGAGCTCAAAGACAACCAGCCTGGTAGCAGCGTCAGCTTCGTGCCCTTCCTGCGTTGTCAGTCCTGCAACCGCCGCATCGCGGGCGGGTGGGGATCCCCAGGGGGCCGATCTGGCCGATGCCGGTCTCAAAACCCGCCCTCGAGGTTTCGCTTCATTGTGTGGAGCCAGAAGAACTCACGGGGGTCCCACACGGGGCTGCCATCGATCGCACCAACCGCCTCTGCCCACTCGAGCATTCCACTTCGCATCTCATCGCCGCTCGAGCCGATCCCCGACCACGTCTTGAGCGCCTTGAGCGCGGTCAGTCGCTCAGCCGACGACAGGCGACGCTGCGTCAGCCGCTGAAGCACGAGGAGGGTGCGTGCCAGTCGAAAGAACTGCGCCCCCGCCTGATGGTTGAGCCGGTCGGTCAGTGACTCGCAGTACGCCTCGAGCAGGGCCCTCTCATCGGGCGCAATGGCACCGTCCGCCCAGGCCATCTCGACGACGGGTAGCAGCTCCGCCAGGTACACATCTCTTCCCTTGAAGCCGAGATCAGCGAGGTCGTGAAGAGCCTTTTCTTTATCTGGGTCCATACGCGTAAATAGCTAAGGCAGCAGTAAAGGCGTCTGCCCGTTGGTGATGATGACCTTCGTGTTAGGCGAGGTCGAGAGCTGCTTGAAGGCCTCGATGGCCCGGCCACGAAGAATGGCGTCGGTCAACCCGTCGGCGCTTATCTTCTGGGCGTCGCGCACGCCTTCGGCTTCGATGCGTTTTCGGTCAGCTTCGAGCTTCTCGCGCGCGATGATGAACTGCATGCGTTCTGCCTCTTGCTCTGACTGAAGCTTGACCTCGATGGCACGCGCCAGCCCTGGTGGCAGGCTGATGGCCTTCATCAAGACAGCCTCGACGACGAAGCCGCGGGGGCTCAAGGTCTGGCTCATGCGCTGGCCGATCTGTTTTTCCATCGCGTTCCGCTCAGCCGAATACATATCGCGCGCGAAAAACTTCGAGCTGATGTCTGCTGCAGCCGAGCGGAACACAGCCAGCACGAAATCCTGCTCGTAATTGGCCCCGATGGTGCCGATGATCTCGGCGGCCTTCTCGGGCAACACCCGATAGAGGATCGAGATTTGGGCCTCGACGTTGAGTCCCTCGCGGGATGGCAGCGTGAAGTCGACGGTCACGGGAGTCAACCGCGTCGGAACTTTGATGACGTCGGTGCTGATGGCCTCGTAGACGACCAGCCCGGGGGGGCGTGGGGGTTCGTCAATCCGGCCCCAGCGACGAATCACACCTACCTCGCCCTGATTGACGACGACACAGCCAGAGCCAGCCAACCCCCAGAGCAACAGAAGTCCACAGCGCATCGGAGCCACATTGGCCGTGGCTGAATTTTTGCCGAGGGTCCTCATGAAATTCTGGTCTCCGTACGCCGGCCGGCGTGACTCTTCAGCGCTTCGGCAGGCTCGAAATCGCGGAACCAAACTTTGATTATTTTCATGGTCATTCTCCGCAGACGGGGTGAGGCCTCTTGTCTCAACGAATCTTCTTTTGTCCTCCTTGCAAAGATGGTGCGCGGCATCGACCGTGGCGCTGGCGAGAGACCGGAGAATGTCGCGGCTCGTTCGAGCTCGTCTATATGGACGTGCGAACTCGAGCTTTCGACTTGCTGGCTGACGACGAGCCAAGGCCAGCCAATGCGAGATTCAACCGAAGTTTACGGCCGTTTCCGCGGCAGAATCTGCGCCTCAGATCTTCAAGAGAAACCCTCGTCCAATCAGGCGACCGCTCCGACGTTCATGGAGCCACCGGTTGATTTCTCGCGCCACGCTCCGGCTGGCGCGTTCGCACGCCGCATCGATGGCTGAGGCGACGTCGCCGCTCAGTTCGTGGATCGTCAGCGACCCAAACGTCGGACCCCAAAGCGTGAGCTGACAGCGCTTGTCGAGGCCCCCTTTGGGACCGTTGACGTCAGAGAGTTGCACCACCACCTGCGTGAGTTGGTCTGAAAACCTGTCGAATGACATTTCCACCAGCCGGACGGCGTGACTTTTCAGCTTCTCTGAAGGCTCGAGATCGCGAAACCGCACTTCGATTTTCAAGGTTGTTTCTCCCTAGACAGGGTGAGGTCTTTTTCTAAGGAGGTCTTCATTTGTCGTCTTTGACGAAATAGAGACCTGATATGTCGACTTAATCGACACTTTATTTTCGCCGCCTGGGGTCGCCTTCGGCGTGCTTTACGGGGGCAGATGGTGGCCCGTTTTTCATTTCTTTTTCTAGCGGGGTGGTCGTCGCTCACGTTCGGACAGCAAGCGATCATCTCGATGCCGTCTGCCGACACGACTCCCAGGGGTGAGGTCTTTTTCATGCACGAGTCCCAAGCGCGCCCCTGGGGGCCCAGCCCGGCTTGGAACAGCACGCACTTTCTGACGTTCGGAGTTGGCAGCGGCTTCGAGTTGACGGCGACCTTGTTCAACGTCGAAGCGCCAGTGACGGATCGTTCATCACTCGCGCTCGGGTTCAAGATGTTCCGGCCCCTCTTCCCCGAAGTTCTCCCGGAGACGCGCCTGGGCATCACGTTCGGCATGAAGGCCGTCATTTCCCTCTTTGGTCAGGGCATTGGTCATTGGGTGTATGCCCACCTCAGCGGCCGTTTGCCGGTTCTGCGTACCCGAATTGCAGCGGGCCTCAGCCACGCGACGTCGCAGCTCTTCAAGGTCGACAAGCTGGTTTTCATAGGCTCCCTCGAGCAGCCGCTGGGCACGGAAAAGTTCAACCTGGTTGCGGAGTGGTTCTCAGGCGAGCACGACCTCGGCAATCTCATCGTCGGGTTCACCTACCACCCGAGTCACACCTGGATCTTCGTGGCAGGCTTCAAGATTCCCACCTCGGGCCCTCAGTTCGGCGCCAACAAGCACGCGGCGGTCATCGAGGTGGGCTTTTTCTGGGACCTCGCAGGTCACGCGGTCGAATAGAGCGCTCTGCGCGCATCCGCGACCCAGCACATCTTCGAGAGCTGGGCACCAGCGTCGGGTACTCCATGACGTCACGGTAGCGAAATACGGGCACGGCGCCTCATCCTCTTCGCAGGTAGCCAGCGACCAGCCGAGTCAGCTCGTCGACGAACACGGGATCTTCGAGGCGCTCGGGCTTTTGCAGCACTGACAGCAACAAGGCGGAGCGCAGCGAACTGAAGACGATGAAGGCGGCCAGGGGCGGGTCGACGGGTCGCAGCTGATCGCCCAGCGAGCGCAGGTACTTCTCCACCAGCGCGGTCATCTCGTCGTCCCGCGCGGTCAGGCTCTCCAGATCCCCTAAGCGAACGAACGAGCGCATCATCGCGCGTTCGATGCGCAGCCGGGGCCGCATCATCACCACCAGGCCTTCGACCAGCACGCGCAGCGCAGCTTCGCCGTTCAGTCCTTTGACCTTCTCGAGGCGTTCCCCGAGATCGTCGACCCGTTGTTTGAGGTGCACGCCTATCAACGCGCTGATCAGCGACTCCTTGGTCGGGAAATATTGGTAGAGCGAGCCCACGCTGACGCCGGCGCGATCGGCGATCTTCTGTACAGACGGCTCGGTCGATTCACGCTCGAGGACCTGCATCGCAGCCTCGAAGATGGCGTCGACGGTCTGCTTCGCGCGAAGCTGTCGAGGCAGCTTCCGGACCTCGAGATCTTTGTCGCGCGCCAAGAAGAACACGGTGCCAGCAAGCCGAGCCAATGTGAACGCTCCCCTGCGGCCGAGGCACGAGATGGCAGAAAAGAGCGGGACATCAACGAGTTGAAGGGCTGACCAGCGCAGGGCGAATGCGAATTCCGCGGGCTGGGCTGCGGGCGTACTTCTTGGTCCATGAAAACCATCGTGGAGCGCGCGAACTTCCTCTTTCTTCAGCAGCTGGTGAAGACCCCGAAGGGCCGGGTTCATCTGCTCAGCCAGGTCGCCGACGCGGAGGCCACAGGTGAGGTGGCGGTCTTCGAGCGCCTGGCGGAGCTCAGCGGTGAGCCCGAGCTGCAGAAGCTCATTCGCCGTCACGCCGCCGATGAAGTGCTGCACGGCGAGCGCTTCAACGCGCGCATCGCCGAGCTGGGACTGCCCCGTTCCACCCTGCCCCGCGAGCTCAACCTGGCGATCACGCTCGACGACCGCGTGCGAGTGCTCTCTGGCCCGCTGAACAGCCGCGAAGACGTCATGCGCGCCTACGTGTTCCTGCAGGTGTTGGAGGAGCGCGTGGTGTGGCAGTTCAAGCTCTTCATCGAAGCCCTGACGCCGGTCGACCCCATCACCGCCGAGCTCTTCACCGACATCGTCCGCGACGAAGAGCGACACCTTGTCTACTGCCACGCGATCACCAGGCGCTACGCCCCGTGCCCAGCGGTGCTCGAGGCCACGCTGACGAAGTTTCGCGCCGCGGAATCGGCCGCTTTCGCCGCCAACGGCAACGCCAGCCTCCGCTACATCTTGAACGAGGGGCTGCTCGACGAGCCCGCGGTGGTGCGCGCCGCCTGGTGGATGCTGGGGGCGATCTCCCGGCTCTCAACTCAGGCCGATCCCACCACGCACGATGAGCGCTTCGAGCAGACCGACGAGCAAGAGCCGCATCGCGAACGCCGTCGCCAACTCCTCGAGCGGTTCCCCGGCATCAGCGCGCTGTTTGGCTACGACCGACGCACCATCATCGTCACGGTGCTGGTGGCCGTCGCACACCTCGGCGTCGCAGCGTTGCTGGCGTTCAATCAAGGAAGCGCGCTGATGATGCTGGGTGCCGCGTACACGGTGGGCGCCATCTCGAGTCACTGGTTGGGGCAGACGATTCACGAGACCTCGCACCGCCTCGCCGCGCGCACGCCGCTGGCGAATCGTGTCCTGGCCTGGTTCGCCAACGCGCCCATGGTGCTGCCCATCGCCGAGACCTTCCACCGCTACCACCTCGAGCATCACGTGCACCTGGGCACGGTGAGCCGCGACTCGGATCTCCCCCTGCCCATCGAACTGGACATGGTCGGCAAGAGCCGCATGGCCAAGTTCGCGTGGCTTTCGCTCTATCCGTTCATCTACTTTGCGCGGGGCGCGCGCTCAGCCAGGCGCCCCACCCTTCCTGAAGTGGCAAACGTCGCCTTCATGGTGCTGATGAACGTCGCGCTGTGGAAGGTGCTGGGCCCGATGGGCTTCGCCTACCTCGCGCTGTCGACCTTCTTCGGCCACGGACTGCACCCGGTCGCTGCGCACTTCATTCACGAGCACTACCTCTTCGCGGGCCGGCAGGAGACTTCGTCGTATTACGGGCCGCTCAACCACGTGACCTTCAACGTGGGCTTTCACGTCGAGCACCATGACTTCATGAACATTCCCGGGTGGCGTCTGCCTGAGTACCGGGCGCTGGTTGACCACGCGTATCGCGGGCTCGTCTCACACACCTCGTGGACGTGCGTGCTGGCGGACTTCATCTGCAGCCGCGAGCTTGGCCCTGCCTCGAGACTGGTTCGCCAGCAAGGAGTGCCTTAGCGCGCGTCGGATCACGAGCGCTAGGCCGCAGCCATGAATGAATCGAGCACCCGGCGCAACCGGGCGGGATCGACCGGCTTGGAAAGGAAGCCATCCATCCCCGCGGCGGTGCACTCCGTTTCATCTGCCCGCATGGCGTTGGCCGTCATCGCGAAGATGGGCTGGTGACGCCCGGCGCCCTGCTCGCTGGCCCGAATCAGGCGCGTCGCCTCGAGGCCGTCGAGCTCGGGCATCTGCAGATCCATCAACACCACGTCGAAGGCGCTGGCCTGCACGGCTTCCACCGCGGCGCGGCCGTTCAACACGTGCACCACATCATGGCCCTCCCGCTCCACCAGGCGCCGCGCGAGCATCGCGTTGATGGCGTTGTCTTCGGCCAGCAGCACCCGCAGCCGCCGCGCGGGACCCCGGCCCTGCCCTGCACCACCCTGCGGCAATGCAGGCCGCTGCAGCTCGGGGGCGGGCCGCGGCAGGCACAGCCGCACCGTGAAGGTCGAGCCACAAGGCGAACTCTCGACCGAGACCTGGCCGCCCATCAACGTGGTGAGCTCGCGGGTGATGGTGAGCCCCAGGCCGGTGCCGCCGTAGCGCCGGCTGGTGCTGCCATCGGCCTGGGTGAACGCCTCGAAGATCGACGCGAGCCGCGCGGCGGGAATGCCGATGCCCGAGTCGCGCACCGACAGGCACACCTCGTCGGGTGTCGCCCCGGTGGACAAGCTCACTTCGATTTCGCCCTTCGCAGTGAACTTCACGGCGTTGCCGGCGAGGTTGCTGACCAGCTGGCTCACGCGCAGCGGGTCGCCCAGGCGCTCGCGGGCAAAGTCCGGGGAGACCGTGGTGATGAAGCGCACCCCTTTTTCCCGGGCCTGCACCGCGATGGCCGCGGTCGCGGTGTCGATCACCTCTTTCAGGTCGAGGGGCACCGCCTCGAGAGTGAGCTTGCCCGCTTCGATGCGCGCGATGTCGAGCAGGTCGTTGACGATGGCCAGCATGGTGCGGCCCGACTGGCGCACGCCCTCGAGGTAGCCGCGTTGCTCGGGATTGAGCGGGGTCTCGAGCGTCAGCTCGGTCAAGCCGATGATGCCGTTGAGCGGCGTGCGGATCTCGTGACTGGTGTTGGCGAGGAACTGCGACTTGGCTCTCGAGGCCGCGAGCGCCTGTTCACGGGCCTCGCGTTGTTCGGTGATGTCCTGCAGCGCGCCGAGCACCCGTACGGTCACGCCTTCCGCCTGCACCGCCTCACCCTGCAGCCGCATCCACCGCGCGCGCTCACCGCCCGCCAGCGCCAACTCGACGTCGAAGGGCTGGCCCGTCTGCACGCACTTCTTCAACGCCGGGTGTTGCAGCACCTCGGCGGGCAGCCCGCCTGAGACGCGCAACAACCCGGTGGCCTCTGCGCTCAAACGCAGCGTGTGCTCGGGCAGCTCCAGCTCCCACCCGCCGACCTGCGCGAGCCGGCCGGTCTGCCGCAACATCGCCTGCTGACGCTCGAGCCTCGTATTGCGGCGGCGCAGGTTGCGCACCAGCCAGAGCACCACCACCACGGCCACGAGGCTCGCGATCAACGACATCGCGCCGCCCTGCGCCAGTTGATGCCGGAGCGCGGCATCGGCGTGTGAACTGGTGAGGGCGACCACCAGGCGCGCCGGAGGCCCCGACGTCAGCTCGATGGGCAC
>JAYTAT010000657.1:0-3345 GCA_043737315.1 Archangium sp. | reverse complement strand
CGTTGGTGACCGCGCGGTGCGCCACGCGAGGCGCTGTAGCCGGGGGCATTTCTTCCACCGCGCCGAAGCTGGTGGCGACGAACTCTGCCAGGCCCAGCGCGTCGGTGCGGGTCTTCTCACGCACGGCGCGATCTGTTCTGCGCCACGTCGTCACCGTGCCGAGAAGGGCAAGCAACAGCGCCGGCACCGACACGGCGAACAACAGTCTGGTGCCAATGGTGCGCAGGGGGGAGCCTTCCGACGGGTGGGGGCGGCAGCATCGTGCAGGTGGACTAAGGTGTGAAGCGTGGAATTACTCACTGCGTCATTGATCACCGTTCCCCACGGTTTCCCCACCCGGGCGGGCGGGGTGTCGGCGAAGCCTTTCGACTCGCTCAACAGCTCCCGGGCAGTCGGCGACGACCCCAGCGCGGTGACGGAGAACCTCGCGCGGCTGGCGAGGTCGGCGCAGGTGGGGCCTGGGAAGCTGCATTTCGTCAAGCAGGTGCACGGCGACCGGGTGGTCGAGGCGGGGGCCTCGAATGCCGACACCGAAGCCGACGCGCTGTTCACCGGCCTGCCCGGCACCGCGGTGGGCGTGCGTACCGCCGACTGCGTGCCGATTCTGATCGAGGATCCAGGGGGCAGGGTGGCGGCGGTGCACGCGGGGTGGCGCGGGGTGGAAAACGAGATCGTCGCGCGCACCATCGAGCGCCTGGTCGAGCGGGGCGGCGAGCTCGAGCGGCTGCGTTTCGCGATCGGCCCGTGCATTCAGCGCTGCTGCTTTGAGGTCGACGGCGATCTCCCCCAGCGCTTCGAGTCAGCCTTCGGCGGCAAAGTGGTGGTGCGATCAGCGCAAAAGGTCAAGCCGCACCTCGATTTGCCGCTCGCGCTGCAGCTCACGCTGACCCGGCTGGGCGTGCCCGCGCGCCACGTGGCCGTGTTGCCTCAGTGCACCATGTGCGATGCGCGCTTCTTTTCGCACCGCCGCGAGCACGGCGTCACCGGGCGGCATCTTTCGTTCATCACGCTGCCGGCCGCTCCATCCCTGTAGCAGCAATGAGGGGGGTCCTTTTCTTGACCCCTCGAGAAGCGGGTCCCTATCCTCTGTCTGCCATTCGCCCGATCCTCGCCACTGCCTGTCTCGCGTTGTTTTCTTGCGCGACGGATGCCGTCACCCGCGCCGAGCACGCTGAGCTGTTGGCGTCGCTTCGTGCGTTGCGCGCTGAGAACACCCGGCTCGAGACGCGAGTCGATCGCCTCGAGTCTGAGAAGAAGGTCATCGTCTCGCGGTCATCCGCCGCGGCAGCGACGACCACCACGCAGCGTGAGAGCGCGCGCGCCTCGCCTTCCTCAGATGTGTTGCCGCAGCTGACGGTGGTGAAGCTCAAGCCGCGCAAGGAAGCCGCGCCGAAGCTCGAGACGAACGTGGAGATCGCCGAGCCGCCAGAGGCGATCACCCAGGAGTTCAAAGACGGCGCGGCCCCCGACGATGCCGATCTCTCGATGGCCCAGGCGCAGTTCGATCGCGGCCTCGAGATGATGAAGACGGGAAACTCCGAGGCGGGCGTGGCGCAGATGCAGCAGTTCGTGAACGACTGGCCGAGGCACCCGAAAGCCGACAACGCGATCTACTTCTCGGGCCTGGCTTTCCTCGCCGCCAAAGACTTCGAGCACGCGCTGCAGTCGTTCGAGCGGGTGATCAACCAGTACCCCGCGGGTGATGCGGTGATCGACTCGATGCTCAAGCTAGCCGACTGCCGCATGAAGCTCAAAGGGCCGCGTGAAGCGCGCGCCACGTGGGAAAAGATCGTCGCCACCTATCCGGGCACGGCGGCTGCGACTCAGGCCCAGGCTCGTCTCCTTTCGTCTTCTCAGAACCCGTAAGAGGTCCCCATGCGCCACCTGCTGCTGACCGCATCACTCACGCTGCTCACCTTTGCGCCGGCCCGCGCCTTCGCGCAGGCCGATCAAGATGACTCCGGCGACGAAGAGGGCGCAGGGCTCGAGGGCAGCTCGACCATTGCTCCCGAGAAGAAGGCGCGTCAGCCCTCGAGCACGGGCAAGGCCTCGTCTCCGGGCACACAGCACACCGTCGAGCGGGGCGACACCCTCTGGGACCTCTCTCAGAAGTTCCTCGGCAGCCCGTGGTACTGGCCCAAGGTCTGGTCGTACAACCCTGAGATCGCCAACCCCCACTGGATCTACCCGGGCAACGAAGTTCGCTTCTTCTCGTCGGGTGAAGAGGTGCCGACCCAGGTCGAGGTCGGCCAGCCTGAGTCCGAGGTTGAAGCGGGCCAGATGTACGACGACAAGGTCAACGTCTTTGGCCAGATCGGCTTTCGCCCCAAGAACGCGCTCTCGGTGGCTTCACCCGGCTTCGTGACCAATCGGGAAGTCGAAGAATCAGGCAAGCTCTTCGGCTCGTTCGCCGAGTCGGCGATGCTTTCCTACCCCGACCGCATCTACGTACGCTTCGGCAAGAAGGCGCCGCGCATGGGTGAGACCTACCTCGTCTTCCGCCGTGCCGGAGAGGTGATGCACCCCGTCACCCGCGACCCGATTGGCTACATGACCGAGATCCTCGCCGAGGTGAAAGTCATTCGCGTCGACAAGGACAACAGCGCCACCGTGATGATTTCCAAGCAGTACGACGAGGTCGCGCGCGGTGATTTGGTGGGCCCTCTCAACGAGCCGGTGGTGCGCGCCGTCGCCCCGCGCCCCAACGAGCGCGACGTGAAAGGCGCCTTTCTGGTCGCCGACGTGCGCCGCTACCCCACCATGCTCGGCGAGAACTCGCTGGCCATCATGGACAAGGGCAGCGACGACGGCGTGAAGCTGGGCAACGTCTTCACCATCTGGCGCCAGCACGATCCGCTGCCCCAGGACGCGCTGATGCAGCCCACGGCGCTCGATTTGCACTTCCCCATCGAAGACATCGGCCAGTGCGTGGCGTTCGAAGTGAAGGCCAAGGTCACCCTGTGCCTGGTCACGCAGTCGATCCGTGAGTTCGTGCCCGGTGACCACGCCGAGATCCGCGTTTCAGGCGGGCGGCGCGCCGCGCGCTGAAGGTCAGGTGTCGGCCCCCTGCGGTAGAGCAGGGTGATGAACACGGCAGAGCGGAGGGCGACGGCTGCGCTGTGGTCGATTCAGGGCATCGGCCCCATCACCTTGCGCGAGGTGCGCAATCGCGCCGGCCCCGTGGGCGACCTGCTCGAGAAACCCGTCTCGGCCTGGGCGCCGCTCGTCGCGTGGCGCGGTGACACATACGCGCACGTGATGGCTGCTGGCTCTCTTGCGGCCGCGGCGGATCGCGTGGATCAGCGATGCAAGGCGCACCACGCGCGCATTCTCTTCAGCGGTGAT
>JAYTAT010000656.1:0-3346 GCA_043737315.1 Archangium sp. | reverse complement strand
GCCGAGCATCGCGACGCAGCAGCGCCTGGTGCTGGTGCTGGCCGAAAGAGAAGTGGTGATCGTCGGCGCGCGTTTTCTCGTGGGCCGTGACGTGAGCTGCGATCTCACCATCGATTCACCGCGCATCAGCCGGCAGCACGCGGTGCTGCACGTGCTGCCGCAAGCTGTCGAGGTGGAGGATCTCGGGTCTTCCAATGGCACCTGGTACCAGGACCAGCGCATCGACAAGCGCACGCTGGTTCACGGCGACGAGGTTTTCTTCGGCGATACGTCGGTGCGGATCGAGTTTCGCTAACGGCACTGCAGCTTGAGCAGCACTGCTTCACCCGCCGCCGCCCGCTCGCACCATCGGCCTCGCAGGGAAAAATCGCCCGAGCTGGCGTCGACCCAATCCCAGCCCTGAGCGCCTTGCGGCACGATTTCCCCGCCTACGTTCACTTCGACGAGATCGTCGGGCCCCAACCGGGTTCCCGTCGACCAGGTGCAGCGCGTCAGGCGCGTGCTGATCGCGGTGAGCGCCTCGGCCAGTTCCTCCTGCGTCACGCCAGAATAGAACGAGCTCGTCCCGCCCATGCGTGGAACACCGCCAGCGATGGCCATGTTGGTGAGCGTCGTCGTCACGCTGCTGCTGTTCGAGCCCACCCCCACCACGTACGTCACCAGGCCGCGCTCCTCGCGCATTCGGCGGATGCCATCGACGGTGCGATCGCCGTCGCGGCACGAGGAGGCCTCGACGCACGAGGGTGGAAAGCCGACCAGCGGCGAAGTGCAGTCGCAGGTGTCGGGGTCGAGGTCTTCGTTGCAGTTTGGATCACCATCGGTGATCAGCACGAGCGCCTGCCCGCGCACGGAGGCGAGCTGGTGAGCCGCGGTGAGCACGGCCGGCGCGGTCGGGGTGCCGCCCATCGGGTTTCGGTTGAGCCTTGCCATCACCTGCGTGGCATTGCCCGCTGCGGGTAGCAAATCGATCGAAGCCGACACACCGCAGCTGTCGTCACCGGGGAACTGCACCATGCCGAACGCGACGCGCGCGTCGAACTGGTTGAGCGTGTTCTCGAGGCTCGAGCGCAGCACCGCCCAGCGCCGCGGCCCGGTGAGGGGATTGCCGAACGGCGGGCCGGTATTGCCCGCGAAGTCGAAGTTCATCGAACCCGAACGATCGACCACCAGCATCACCGCGGGCACCGTCGGCAGCGGGGTCAGCTCACCCGTCATGCACGGCACGAGAATTCGCCCTGCGTCGACTTGCCCCGGGGGGAAGGAGTACTGCACGAGCTCAGTGCGCCCACACCCGAGCAGGACCAGCACGATGAAAGGGAGCAGGCGCATCGGCGGGCAGCTTACTCAAAGCGGCTGGTCGAGGAACTCCGGCCGGATGTCGGTGACCTGACCCCAGCTCGCGGTGATGCGATCCGCCCCGGGGATGGCGCCGCCGAAGACGAACCCGAAGTCGATGCGCAGCACCTCTTTGTTGAGCTGCGGCAACAACAACCGGAAACCGAGACCCACGGTGTGCGTGGCGCTGACCACCACGTCGAAGGCCGAGCCCACGTCATAAAAGAGGACGATGCCCAGCCAATTGCTCCACAGCTCGAGCGGGCGGGCCCGGTATTCCACGTTCGCGAGCATCAGGTTCCGGCCGGTGAACTGCTCGGGGTAGGCGCCGCGCAGACCGGTCGAGCCGCCGAGCAGCAGCTGGCGGTTGTCGAGATCGTTGCCCTTGAAATCGACCAGCACTCGGGTCACCAGCCGCCCGCCCCAGAATTGCGGGCTGTAGTTGGACAGCTCAGCGGCGAAGCGTCGGTTGGCGAGCTCCTGGCCGGGTCGCACCCGCATCGCCCCAGCGACCGTCACGGTGAAGAGGTCGTCAGCCCTGTAGAAGCGGTACCGAAGTGAGGCCCCCAGCTCGACGAAGCTCGACGGCGCGAACGGCAGCGGAAACGCCCAGCGCACCCCGCCCTGCGCCACCCAGCCGAGCTGAAAGTCTTCTGAGATCTCGAACGTATCGATGTTGCGCAGCACCTTGAAGTCGGCGGGAAACGCGCGCACGAAGGCGGTGGCGTAGGTGACGTTCTCAGAACGCGGCAGGTAGTTGGCGATGAGCCAGTCGGCCTGTTCGCCTTCCACCAGCGAGGGTTTGTACTGGCGTGAGTACCCACCCAGCGACCCCGAGAGATCGACCTTCAACGCGCGCCCGAAGCTGCGGGTCAAGGTGGCCTCACCCGAGAACTCACGCACGTCGTAGACCAGCGGCACGGTCTGCCCGGTCGACGCGTCGGGGTACGGCAACTGCCAGATGCTCGCCCCGCGGAAGACGCGCCGTCGCCGCGCGTTCCAGCTGGTGTCGAGAAGAAAGCCCCACTCCTGATCGAGCGTGATGAGGGGCCTGCCGAAGGCCACTGCGCCGGTGGTGCCTTCGAGCGCGCCGCTCTGCCGGTTGAAGATCAACGCGGCCGACTCACCGAAGTACCACCGCGAGCTGAGCAACCGGCGCTCGATGAAGGCCTGACCCACGGTGAAGGTGTCGAGCCGGATGGTGGTGTTCACGGCGAGCTGCTGGCCCCAGCCGTTGAAGTTGACCTCGATGAGCTGCAGCTGGAGGAACTGCAGGAGCGAGCCAATCAGCGTGAAGTTGTTCGACAGGCGCAGGCTCCAGCGGTCTTTCGAGACCACCAGCAGCGCCACACCCCCGTCGCGGCCTTTGACGGCCACGACTTTGACGACCGCGAGCAAGAAGAGCCGGCGCAGGTTGCGCTCGGTCTCCATCACCCGGTGCGCATCCCACAGGTCGCCGGCCGCCAGCAGCACCTCGCGGCGGATGACCGGCTCTCGGGTGCGCACGTGGATGAGGTTCAGGAAGAGCGGGTACGGATCGCTGGGTGCGAAGACGTCTTCGCTGGCGATCAGCACTTCTTCGATGCGTTTGCCCTCGGGGGCGGGCTCGAGCTCGCGGCTGTGGAGCTCGACGCCCCACGCGATGAGTCGGTCTTCGTAACCCGTGTCTTGAGACACCGGCGCGGCGGCAAGGAGCGCCAGCAGGAGCACTTCGGGCATCTTTGGCGCACCCTACCACTTGAGTCGCACCCGACCCCGACCGAGCACACGACCCGCGCAGCCCAACGGGGTGGCGCGGCTTTGCGGGTGGATCACGAAGTGCAAATGCCTCGAACCCGAAAGGACCCCTTCCCCACATGGTCAATCAAGGTTTTCAGATTCTCAATCGCACCGAACTCGACGCTGAGCTCGCCAACCTCTTCCGCCGCTGGGATGCCACCGCCCAGGAGCGTGCCGAGTTCGTCGGCTGGGCCTGGGTGGTCGCAGCGGCTGCCGACCTGGCCGCCACCGA
>JAYTAT010000655.1:0-3350 GCA_043737315.1 Archangium sp. | reverse complement strand
GCATCGGCATGACGACGGCGGTGTACGCCTTGTCACCGGGCGCATGCAGCACGCCTGGGCTGTGCTCGTCGCCCAGCTCCAAAGTCACCTCATCCGTCTCGAGCGCGCTGAGCACGTCGAGGATGTAGCGGGCGTTGAAGCCGATGGTGAGCGACGGGCCGCGGTAGGCGACCTCGAGATCATCCTTCGCTTCGCCGAGCTCCGGGTTGTTGGCGGTGATGCGCAGCAGGTTCTCTGACAGCGACAGCTTCACCGCGCTCGACTTGTCGGCCGACAGCAGCGAGATGCGCTTGAGCGCGTCGAAGAAGGCGGTGCGTTTGACCATCACCTGCTTCTCGCCCTCCTTGGGAATCACCCGCTGGTACTCGGGGAACTGCCCGTCGATGAGGCGCATCACCATCGAGAGGCCCGGCTTCTTGAAGAGCGCAGAGTTCTCCGCAAAACCCAGCTGGCACTCTGCGTCGGGCGCCTCGTCGAGCAGGCGCTTCAGCTCGAACAGGCCCTTGCGCGGAATGATGACCCCGGCCTTCAGCTTGAAGTCGCCCGACATCTCGCGCTCGATCAAAGCCAGGCGGTGACCATCGGTGGCCACCATGCGAACCCGGTTGCCTTCGCGCGGCTCGAAGAAGACCCCGTTGAGGATGTAGCGGGTCTCGTCGTTCGAGATGGCGTACTGCGACTTTTTGATCATCTCGAGCAGCGTGCTGCCGGTGAGCTTGACCAGGTGGCTGGCGTCTTCCTTGGGGAGCTTGGGGAACTCCTCGGGGGCCATGCCGACGATTTTGTAGTGCGCCGCGCCGGAGGTGATTTCCGCGTAGTTGTTCGGCAGCTTCTTGATGGTCAGGTGCGCGTCGGGGATCAGGCTGACGATGTCGAAGAGCGTCTTGGCCGAGACGGTGATGGCGCCGGGCTTGCTGACTTCTGCGGGGTGCTCGCTGACGATGCCGATGTCGAGGTCGAAGGCGGTCACGGTGACGCCGGTCTTGGTGGCGTTGACCAACACGTTCGAGAGGATGGGCATGGTCGCCTTCCGCTCGACGATGCCCTGCGCACGGTGAAGCGCTTTCTTCAACTCGTCGGCCGCGATCCGGAATTCCATAGGGCGCCGGGTGTAGCCCGCCCCGGAAACGTGTTCAACCAATGTAAATTACGGGTTTTCCGGGCAGATTCCGGCTTCATGAGCACCTCGATTCCTTCGTGGCCCCGGGTCGGTTTTCAGCCCGGCGGCGCGCCCAACGCCTTTCAGCTCTTCTGCTTCTCCACGGGCCCCTTGAAGGGTGAGGTACCGATGTCAGCGGGGCGTTTCGGCCTGCCATCCCCCGAGGCGATGCAGCAGGTCGAGGTGCGCGAGCTGACCCGCGAGATGGACTCTGCCTGGTTCGATGGTTTCCGCTCGGGCTCGTTGCGGGCGATCGCTGCCCAGGCGCTGGGAGACGTCTCGGTGCTCGACTCAGCGACCCAACTGACGGCGGTGTTGATCGCTCGGCCCGATGCAGCCGACCTCTCGCACCTGCAGGCGGGTTGGGCGGTGGCGCAGTGGCTGGTGGCGCGCGGCGTGAGCGTGATTCTCGATGCGCAGACCAACCGGTTCTGGAAAGGCGACGACGTGGCCGACTGGCCGCCCAACCGGCCCTTCACGCTCTCCTCTGACGTGAACATCGTGGTGGAGGCCGAGCCCACCTCACCCAGCGCCACCGTCTACACCCGCGGCATGCAGAAGTTCGGGCGGCACGACCTGGTGGTACGCGAGGTGCCCGGGGAACAGTGGGACGCCGTCGCGGGTCTGGTGCGTGCACTCGCCGGCCAGTTGGCAAATGGCGTGGTCTTGCGCGCAGGAGACCGCGTGAACATCGACGGCAAGTCGCTCACGCTGGCAGCTTTCAAGCCCACGGTGGAAACCGATCTCCACCTCAACAACGACGCCTTCCTGATCTCCCTCTCGCCTCAGGGGTGAGGAAATAAGGCTCTGATCATCTTCGCGCGCGTGCTTTGGCCGACCGCTTGAACCGCCGGTTCAGCTGCGCATCGGTCTCGCTGGCAGGCAGCGGGCCGTGGCCGTGTTCACAACGCACCTCCGAGAACACCCGCCCACCACACTCGCGATGGAACACCTCGAGCGGGCCCTCGCCGTCGTAGACCCACCGATCGCCCCATTGCCGCAGCGCCTGGAGCAGCGGGTACAGCTCCTTGCCCCGGGGCGTGAGGAGGTACTCGAAGCGCTCACGTTGGCCCTCTTCGCGGTAGGGCACCCTGGCCAACACGCCACTCTTCACCAGGGTGGCCAGCCGGCTGGTGAGCAGGTTCCGCGCACAGCCGATCTTCTGCTGAAATTCCTCGAAACGGCGCAGCCCGAAGAACGCCTCCCGCAGCACCAGGAGCGTCCACCGCTCACCCAGCACCTGCAGCGCCTCTTCGACCGCGCAGCCTGTGCGCGCGAGCTTCATCACTTCACTTCGGTCCATGCGCGAGACGTTAGCTGAGTTTCGATACAAGACCCATGGCGTCGTGCTGAGTTCTCGTTTAAAACCCAGCACCATGGCCAAGACGCTCTTCATCCACTCCACGGGAACCGCGCCGTTCATGTGGGACTCGATTTCTGAAGAGCTGGTTCCTTCTTCGCAGCGCCTGCAGCCGTCCAACCTCGGCTACCCGCCCTATGACGTGATTCCGCGCGGGCAGAAGACGACGCTGGCGCAAGAAGCAGCGCACGTGCTCACGCAGGTCCCCGCCGATGAGCCGCTCGACGTGGTGGCGCACTCGTATGGGGGGCTGATCGCGCTCGAGCTGCTGCCGGTGCTCGGTGACCGCGTGCGCTCGTTGTGTCTCTTCGAGCCGGTGCTCTTCGGCGCGCTGATGAAAGACGAGACCGCAGACCCCGCCACCCTCGAGCGGGCCCGCTCCTTTCTCGCAAACGACTGGTTCTTGACGGACGAAGAGCGTGGCGGCACCGACCCGTGGCTCGAGCTGTTCATCGATTACTGGAACCGCCCGGGCACCTGGGCGCGCATGCCCCAGATGATGCGCAACCACAGCCTGCAGGTCGGCTGGAAGATGTTCCAGGAGGTGCGCTCGGTGTTCTTCGAGGCGAAGACCTTCGAAGAGAGGCCGATCCCCCGCGTGCCGGTGACCCTGGTGATGGGCGAACGCAGCCCCATCGAGGCGCGGGAAATCGTGAAGTCGTACGCCCGGCGGCACCCTTTCGTCCGTACGGTCGAGCTGCCGGGTACAGGTCACATGGCGCCGCTCACGCATCCGGCAAAGGTGCACGGGGCGCTGGCAGAGCACCTCTCGCGCTGACTTCCCGGTATAGAGGCGCGCTCCATGCCGCTCGCGCCCTCAGAAGTCGTGCC
>JAYTAT010000654.1:0-8249 GCA_043737315.1 Archangium sp. | reverse complement strand
GCCGCGTTCCCGACGGGCATCTTTACGGTGGCGATCTCGACATCACGGGCCGGGGCAGCCTCTTTCAGCGCCTCGACGACACGGGCACGGCAGCCGGAGAACAGCGGCTGCTCGACTGGTTGCTCACGCCGGCACTCAGCGCAGAGGCGATTCACGCGCGTCAGGGCGCGGTGCGTGAGCTGGGGCCGTTGATCGACTTTCGCCAGACGTTGGTGGCCGAAGCGCGCATGGCGGGCAAGAAAGACAAAGCCGACCCCTCGCGGTTCCTCGCGTGGGCCGAAGCGCCTTCGACGTTGAACGCGATCCGCTGGGCCTGGCCGATAGCGCACGTGCTGCCGGTATTCACCATCACCGCGGGGCTGCTCTCGGCCAACGACGTCTTCAACGCGCTCCCCTTCTGGATCGGCTTGTCGATCCAGATCGCCATCGTGGTGGCGACGCGCAAACCCATCGGCGCGATGTGGGAGGCGCTCTCGATGGGCGAGCATGGCTTCATTCGTTTCGAGCAGACCTTCGCGTCGATCGACGCGCAGAAGTTCGCAGGGCCCCGGTTGCGCGCGTTGCAGCAAGGCCTGATGGAAGGCCCCCCGGTCTCGGCCCGCCTTCGCACGTTCGCGCGGCTGATGGGTTTTGCCGAGCTCAAGCACTCCGGGCAGATGCACCCGATCATCAACGCGCTGACCTTGTGGGATCTGCTGGTGCTCTTCCGCATCGATCGCTGGCGCGAGACGCAAGGCAAGGGCGCGCGGCAGTGGTTCGAGTCGCTGGCTGAGTTCGAAGCGCTCTCTTCATTCGCCACGTGGCACTTCGAGCGGCCCGACGACGCCTTCCCCCAGGTCGACGACGAAGCCGTGCACCTCGAGGCCGTGGACCTGGGTCACCCGCTGCTCGAGAAGCCCATTCGCAACGACGTGACGTTGAGCTCGCCGGGCACGGGGTTGGTGATCACCGGTTCGAACATGAGCGGCAAGACCACGTTGATGCGCGCCACGGGGCTCAACACGGTGATGGCGCTGGCGGGCCTGCCGGTGTGCGCGACCTCGATGAAGGTCTCGCGCGTGCAGGTGCTCACCAGCATGCGCGTGAAAGATTCACTGGAGCGCGGCGTGTCGTATTTCTACGCCGAGGTGCAGCGGATCAAGACGGTGCTCGACACGGCGAAGAAGCACCCCGATCGGTGCCTCTTCTTCCTCGACGAGCTCTTCATGGGCACCAACGCCAAGGAGCGGCAGATCGCCTCGCGGCAGTTGTTGTTGATGCTGCTCGACCTGGGCGCAGCCGGTGCGGTCACCACGCATGATCTTTCGATCTGCGAGCTGGCGAAAGAACGCCCCGAGAAGATCCGCAACGTGCACTTTCGCGACGAGGTGAACGACGGCGAGATGACCTTCGACTACCGGCTGCGGGAAGGCGTGGTGCAGACCACCAACGCGCTCGAGGTGCTGCGGCGCGCGGGCGTACAGATCAGCTGAGGGGAATTCATTTCACGGGGTCGAGCGCGGGCTGCGACGGCGCGGATGGCGTCGGAGGCGCGACCACGCGCGGCTCGATGCGCACCGTCACCACGCGCGGCCCTTCGGTGTTCACCGTGACCACCCGGTAGTCATCCATCATCCACACGTCGCCCGCCACCGGCACCCGCCCGAGCTTCGCCATCAAGAAGCCGGCGATGGTGGTGACCTGCGACTTGTCGACGTCGAACTCCACCTCGAGCGTGTGTTCGATGTCGTCGAGCTGCGCGGTGCCGGGCAGCTCCAGCTTGCCGCCGGGCAGCTTCTGCATCGGCTCGACCTTGCGGCCCAACTCAGCCACCTTGCCGACCAGCTCAGCCACCACGTTCGCCAGGGTGATCAACCCCGACGTACCACCGTGTTCATCGACCACCACGGCGATCTGCTTGTTGCGCCGCTTGAACTCGTTGAGCAGCTGATCGAGCGTGATGTTCTCGGGCACGAACAACACCGGCCGCTGCACCTGGCTGAGCGACTTCAGCTCGTGCCGGCCGTGCAGGTAGAACAGGTCTTTGACGTTGATGAGCCCCTCGACACGATCGAGCGAGCCGCGAATCACCGGCACCCAGGTGTGGCCTGCCGCATACGCCGCGGCGAGGTTCTGTTCGAGCGTCAGATCGAGATCGAGCGCCTTCATCTGCGAACGGGGCACCAGCACCTGGCGCGCCGTCTTTTCCATCATCGAGAGCGCGCGCTGGAGCAGCTCGGCCTGCTGCTTCTGCAACCCGCCCGCCTCTGCCGACGAGGTGAAGATCATGCGCAGCTCGTCTTGCGAGAGCGCCTCTTCGTGCTCGGCGTTCGCGCCAGCAAGACCCAGCAGCTTGAGCACCAGCTTGGTGCCGCCGTTGAGCAGCGCAATCACCGGGTAGAACAACACGTAGAAAACCCGCATCGGCCAGGCGAGCAGCAGCGCCGTGCCTTCCGCGCGCGTGATGGCCACCGTCTTGGGCACCTGCTCGCCGACCACGATGTGCAGGAAGGTGATGATGCCGAACGCGATGACCACGCCGATGGTGTGCGCGACGGCCTGCGCGGTCTGCGTCGAAGGCGCGACGCGCAGCAGCAGCGGCTCGATCAACCCCGCGAACGCCGGCTCACCCACCCAGCCCAGCGCCAACGAAGCGAGCGTGATGCCCACCTGCGAGGCCGACAGCCAGATGTCGAGGTTCTTGCGCATGGTGAGCGCGAGCTGTGCGCCCGACCTGCCCTGGTCGACCAACGACTCGAGCTGCGTCTGACGCACCTTCACCAGCGCGAACTCGATCGCCACGAAGAAGCCGTTGGCGAAGACGAGCGCCAACGCCAGGAACAACGACCCAAGTTCCATCTAGCGGAGCGCCTCGAACTCGGCCTCTCCCTCGAGCGCCTCGAACATGGGGTCTGCTTTCAACCAGCTGCTCACCTTGGTGCGGTCGACCTGCAGGGCCATCTTCAGATGTTCGATGGCGTCGGCCTTGCGGCCCCACTGCGCGTAGAGCGCGGCGAGGTTGTAGACCAGCAGCAGATCGTCACCCTTGAGCGCCTTGGCCTTCTCGTACGCGCGCTCGGCCTGCTCATAGAAACCCTTCTGCGCGTAGCAGATGCCCAGGTCGAGCCAGGCCTCGAAGTTCTCGGGCTCGAGCCGGGTGACGTCTTTGAGCTGGGTGATGGCCGAGCGGTAGTCGCCCTCGTCCATCTGAAGGCCCGCAAGCTCATGCCGGGGAAACGGATCAGCCGGGTCGAGCTCGATGGCCGTGCGCAGCTCTTTGACGGCTTCTTCGGGCCGCCCTGCATCGGCGTAGGTGAGGCCCAGGTTCAAGTGGGCGTCGGGGTAATCGGGCTCGAGTTCGATGGCGGTCTGGTACTCGCTGATGGCGAAATCGAGCGCGTGCGCCGAGAGGAAGCAGGCGAGGTTGTAGTGCGCGGTCGCGCTCTCAGGCTCGAGGCGCAACGAGACGAGGTACGCATCGAGCGCCTCCCGAAACTGCTTCTTCTCGGCGAAGACGGTGGCCAGGTTGTCGTGCGCGTGCGACGAGTTGGGATCGAGTTCGATGGCCTTCTTGAACTCTTTGAGGGCCTCGTCGAACCACCCCCGATCGGCCAGTTCGATGCCGCGCGAGTTGTGCTCGTCGGATGAAGCGATGGAGTCCTTCTCTCGAGCCATGCAGGATGCTCACTAACAAGAATGCTCGCCCTCGTCCTGCCGCTGTTGATCTCTGCCGTTCCGCCGGAAGTCTCGGTGCTCGTCTCGGGCGACGTCACGCTCGGCTACCACTACGAGGAGTACGTCGACGAACAGGTCAAGAAGGGCAAGCCGAAAGACGAGATGCTCGCCTGGGGCTTCTCGAAAGTGAGGGCGCTCACCACGAAAGCAGACCTCTTCGTGGTCAACCTCGAGTGCCCCTTCACCGAGCGCGGCGAGAAGATCGCCAAGAACTTCAACTTTCGCGCGCGACCCGAGCTGGTGGCCTCGCTCATCTCGGGTGGCGTCGACGTGGTCAGTCTCGCGAACAACCACATGATCGACTACGGCCCCGAGGGTCTCTTCGACACCATCAGCACGCTCGATACGCACGGCATCGTGCACTTCGGCGCGGGCCGCACGCTGGTGGAAGCCCGCCAGCCCGCCATCGTGGAAAGAAAAGGCGTCACCATCGCCTTCCTGGGCTACTTCTTCCTGGGCGATCGCAACATCGAGCCCGCGCAGGTGATCGCCACCGGAGACCAGCCCGGCGTCGCAGGTCACTTCAGCGACACCACAGCGCTCAAAGAGATGCTCACGGCCGACATTCGCGCCGCCAGGCAGAAGGCTGATCACGTGATCCCCTTCTTTCATTGGGGCCGAGAGAGCAAAGGCCAGCCCGAGCCCTACCAGGTCGAGGTCGCGCACGCGGCCATCGAAGCCGGCGCGTCGGCGGTGCTCGGCTCACACCCGCACGTGCTGCAGGGCATCGAGCTCTACAAAGGCGCGCCCATCGTCTACTCGCTGGGCAACTTTGTTTTTGGCGGCAACTGGGACCCGCGAGACAAACGCACCGCGCTGGTCGAGCTCAAGCTCACCAGGTCGGCCGTGAAGGCTTTCAAGGTGATCCCCGCCTACAGCGACGCGTTTCCTGAGGTGCCGGTGCAGCCGTACCTGGCCGAAGGAGAGAAGGCCGACGCCGTTCTTCAACACCTGGCGCGGCTCTCGAGTGGTTTTCCTTCGACCCTTCCGCAGCTCAAAAGCATCAAGCCGGCCCCAGACGACACGCGTCCAGATGCCGGCTCGAGTCTTCCTGCGGACGCAGGGAAGTAGGTCTTAGTACTTGCCCTTGGCCTTGCGCGCACGCACGCGACGGCGCTTGAGGACGCCCTTCTTGACCTTGGCCCGGTTCTTCAGCTTCTTCTTGCTCCGGTTCGACTTGACTGCCGGCATGGCGTTCTCCGTGGTGCTGCGTTGAGTGAGACGCGGTGACTACATGAGCGGGCCGCCAGCGGCAACATCGCGATTTCGACAGTTGCTCGACGGGGAGCCTGCGCGTACATCGCCCGCGCCTTGAACGAGAAGCTCGACGACGTCGAACAGCGCTTCGAGCGACTCACCGCCGACCTGGGAAACCCGGCTGTGATCGCCGATTCGACCCGGCTGCGTTCGTTGTCTCGCGAGCGCGCCAGCATCGAGAAGCTGGTCGAGTCGTACCGGGCCTACAAGAAGGTGCTGGCCGAGCTGAAGGGCAACGAAGAGCTGCTCGAGTCGGGTGACGCCGACTTCAAAGCCATGGCGCGCGACGAGCTGCCCGCGCTCAAGGCCCGCCGGGCCGAGATGGAGGAAGAGCTCAAGCTGCTCCTGCTGCCCAAGGATCCCAACGACGAGAAGAACGTCATCGTCGAGTTCCGCTCAGCGGCCGGCGGCGACGAAGCCGCGCTCTTCGCCGAAGAAGTGATGCAAATGTACCTGCGCTACGCCCAGAAACGCGGCTGGCAGGCCGAGATCATGGACATCAGCCAGGGCAACCAGGGCGGCATCACCGGCGCCACCATCACCCTGTCGGGCGAGTCCGTTTATTCCTCGATGAAGTTTGAGTCAGGTGTGCACCGCGTGCAGCGCGTGCCCGCCACCGAGACTCAAGGGCGCATTCACACCAGCACCATCACGGTGGCCGTGATGCCCGAGGCCGAAGAAGCCGACGTGACCATCAACCCGGCCGACATCGAGCTGCAGGTGATGCGCTCGACGGGCGCGGGTGGGCAGAGCGTGAACACCACCGACTCCGCGGTGCGCCTGATTCACAAGCCGACCGGCATCGTCGTGAAGTGCCAGCAGGAAAAGAGCCAGCTCAAGAACCGCGTGATGGCCATGAAGATGCTGCGCACGCGGCTCTACGAGGCCGAGCAGGAAAAGATTCGCAGCGAGCGTGACGCGCTCCGCAAGGGCCACGTGGGCAGCGGCGATCGCAGCGAGAAGATTCGCACCTACAACTTCCCCCAAGACCGGCTGACCGACCACCGCATCGGCTACACCCGGCACAACCTGCCGGCGGTGATGGCCGGTGAGCTGGAAGAGATGGTCTCGGCGCTCCGCACGTACTTCCGCGCGGAAGCCCTCAAGCAGCAGGAAGAGAGCGGGCGTTGAGCGACCAGGAGTGGACGACCCGTCGGGTGCTGGAGTGGACGCGCGGTCACTTCGAGAAGCAGGACATCGACGATCCGCGGCTGACCTCCGAGATCCTGCTGGGGCACGTGCTCTCGCTGCCCCGAGTCAAGCTGTACATGGATCTCGATCGGCCCCTCTCGAAGGAAGAGCTGGCCACCTACAGGGCGCTCATTCAGCGCCGCCTGGCCTTCGAGCCCACGCAATACCTGGTGGGCTTCAAGGATTTCTACGGGCGCCGTTTTGCCGTCGACAAACGCGTCTTGATTCCCCGCAGCGAGACCGAGCTGCTGGTCGAAGCGGTGCTGCACGACGTGAAGAAAGACGCGCCCTCGCGGGTGCTCGACGTCTGCACGGGCTCGGGCTGCATCGGCGTCACCATCGCGGCCGAACGGCCACAGGCTTCGGTGTGGGCGACTGACCTCATGGCGGGTGCGATCGAGGTCGGGAAGAAGAACGCCGAGGCCCATCAGGTCGACGGCCGTGTGACGTTCTTCCAGGGCGATCTGCTGGCGGCGGTGCCGCAGGGCACCCGGTTCGACGTCATCGTCTCGAACCCGCCGTACGTGAAGACGGGTGAACTTGCGACCTTGCAGAAAGAAGTACGGCACGAGCCGCGCGAGGCGCTCGATGGCGGGCCTGAAGGGGTGACGTTGATCGCCCGGCTGGTCGAAGGCGCCCTGCCGCTCCTCAAGCCCGGCGGCCTCTTTGCAATGGAGATCGGCGAAGACGAAGGCACCGCGGTCAGGGACCTGTTGACGCGGGCCGGCTACCACGACGTGAAGATCGAAAAAGACCTCGCCCGGCATGAGCGTTTGGCGCTCGGGCGAGCTCCTTCAAAGGAGTGAAATGGACGCGATTCTCATCAAGGGCAACGGGCCGCTGAAGGGCGAGACGTACGCCTCGGGCGCCAAGAACGCCGCGTTGCCGATTTTGGCCAGCTCTCTGCTCGCCGCCGGAGAACACACCTTTCGCAACGTGCCGGGCCTGGCCGACGTGAAGACCATGCTCCAGGTGCTCGACACCATGGGCTGCGAGACCGAGCGCCTGACCGGCAAGAAGTCAGACGTGGTCACCATCAAGGTGCCCAGCAAGGGCGTGACGCCCGAAGCGCCGTACGAGCTGGTCAAGACCATGCGTGCGTCGGTGCTGGTGCTCGGCCCCCTGCTCGCCCGCTACGGCCGCGCGCGCGTCTCGATGCCCGGCGGGTGTGCGATCGGCGCCCGGCCCATCGATCAACACCTCAAGGGCCTGGCGGCACTCGGCGCCGAGATCGAGCTGCAAGAAGGCTACGTGGAAGCGAGGGCCAAGCGGCTCAAAGGCGGCACGGTCACCTTCGACATGATCACCGTCACCGGCACCGAGAACGTGCTGATGGCCGCCGTGTTGGCGAAGGGCCGCAGCATCATCGAGAACGCCGCGCGCGAGCCAGAGATCGAAGAGCTGGCGCGGGTGCTCAATAAGATGGGCGCACAGATCAGCGGCGCGGGCAGCGACATCATCACCGTGGACGGGGTGGATGAGCTCAAGGCCGTCGATCACGCGATCATTCCGGATCGCATCGAAGCGGGCACCCTGCTGGTGGCCGCGGCGATCACCGGCGGCGACGTGCTGGTCAAGCGCACCGCGCCCGAACACCTCGAGCCGGTGATTCACAAGCTGAGGGAGGCCGGCTGCCAGATCACCGTCGAAGGTGACGGCGTGCGCTGCGTGGCCAAAGAGCGCCTGCGCGGGGTCGACATCAAGACCCGCGAGCACCCCGGCTTCCCCACCGACATGCAGGCGCAGCTGATGGCGCTGCTCTGCACCGCCCAGGGCACCTCGGTCATCACCGAGAACATCTTCGAGAACCGCTTCATGCACGTGGCCGAACTGCGTCGAATGGGCGCCGACATCACGGTCGACGGCCACACGGCAGTGGTTCGGGGCACCTCCCGACTTTCGGGGGCCCCCGTGATGGCCACCGACCTGCGCGCCTCGGCGTCACTGGTGTTGGCGGGCCTTTGCGCCGAGGGGAAAACCACCGTCGGTCGCGTGTACCACCTCGATCGTGGGTATGAACGGCTCGAGAAAAAGCTTCGCGGACTGGGGGCTGACATCCGCCGGGTGAAAGAGCATTGACACCCGGC
>JAYTAT010000653.1:0-3358 GCA_043737315.1 Archangium sp. | reverse complement strand
CCAGGTTCGAGAGAATGCGCAGGAACACCTTGCCGCCGGTCAGCTGCTCCACGAACGGGGCGACGCCTTCGCACATGGTGTTGATGAGGTTGGCCCCCATCGCCTCCTGCGTGTCGATGTAGAGGTGCAGCACCAGAATAGGCTCACCGCGCGGGCCTTCGGGCGCAGGCAAGACGCGCACCTCGATGTCCTTGGCGCCACCACCACGCGCGACCATCGCCGGGTGAAAGCTGTTGGCCAGCGCGAGCAGCTGCTCCTTGTGCGCGACCAGCGTCTTCGAGGCCTCAGCGGGATCGCCGTAGCCGGTGAGCTGCACCTGGCCGATCATGATCGGGTCGTCTGCTTCAGCCTGAAAGCCACCACCTTCACGCACGATCTTCGCGGCGAAGCTGACCGCGGCTACCACCGAGGGCTCCTCGACGGCCATGGGCACGATGTAGTCGCGGCCGTTGACCTGCAAGTTGAGACCGAGCCCCAGCGGCAGCGTGAAGACGCCGATGGCGTTCTCGATCATCTGATTGGCCATCTCGATGTTGAGACCCGAGCCCTGCAGCGCCGACACCTCATCAGGCGTCAACCGCATCATGCGCGCCACGGTGCCCAAACGATCTGCAACCGGCAGCTTGTGGAAGCCAGCGAGCCGCGACGTCATCAGGTCTGCCATGTGTATCTCCGAATCCTTCATCCCAGGGCCTGCAACCAATCTTTGAGCTCGCCGGTCACCACGCGTGGCTGCCGGCGCAGCTCGGTCACGTTGCGGCTCCCGGTCAACGCGAGCGCCTGCGTGAGCGCGGTGATCACCGTCTGCAACGCCACCCGCACGCCGGCCACCCCGCCGACCTGCTGCGCGCGGAACATCGGCAGCGCCATGCCGGCCAGATCAGCACCCAGCGCGAGCGCCTTGGCGATGTCGAGCCCGGTGCGAATGCCGCCTGAGGCGACCAGCTTGACCTCGGGGCCGACCGCCTTGCGCACCGAGGCCACCGCAGCCGCCGTGGGAATACCCCAGGTGGCGAACTGCGCGCCGACTTCGCGGGCGAGCCCAGAAGAACGCAGCTGCTCCACGCGCACCCACGAGGTGCCGCCCAGGCCCGACACGTCGATGCTCGAGACGCCGCACTCCACCAACCGCCGCGCGACTTCCGGCGAGACACCGCAGCCGGTCTCTTTCACCAGCAGTCGATCGCCGTAGGCCTTCGCGAGCGCGGTGATGGTGAGGTAGCCCAGCTCGAAGTCACGATCGCCCTCGGGCTGGTTCAACTCTTGCGCGGGGTTCAAGTGAATCGCCAGCGCGTCGGCGCCGATCGCATCAGAGAGCCTTCGAATCTGATCGACCGTCATGCGGGTCGCCTGCACCAGCCCCAGGTTGCCGATCACCACCGTGTTCGGAGCGACGTTGCGCACGGAGAACGTCGAGACCAGCTCAGGGCGCTCGGCCATCGCGCGCTGGCTGCCCACGCCGAAGGCGACGCCGAACTCTTCGGCCACCTGCGCGAGATCCCGGTTCACCTGCCCGGCGCGCTCGGTGCCGCCCGTCATACCGGTCATCAAAAGTGGGGCCTTGAGCGACTTGCCGAACCAGTTCACCCCCAGCGACACCTGCTCGAACGCGAGCTCGGGCATCGCGCAGTGAATGAGCCTCACGTTGTCGAGCAGCGTGGAGTTCTCGAGGGGGGCCACTTCTTCGGTCGCGCACAGATCGAGATGGGCATCTTTTCGCCGGGCTGTGGTCTCGTCGTGCATCGGCCGATTCTCCTAACAGGGTCCTTCGACTGGATTCCACACGGAAACCTGCGCATTCACTTACGTACGTCACCCTGCGGTCGAAGAACTCACGCGAGGGGTCGGCATTCGCCGTAGAAGGCGCGCATGACGGGCCCGGTCTGCATCTTTCTGCATCGCGGCGAATACGACGCTGTCCACCAGGGTGTCTCTATCGCCGCAGCTGCCACGGCGCTGGGGCGCAAGGTCGAGCTCTACTTCTTCTGGTGGGCCCTCGAACGCCTCGCGCGCGACGCCCTCGACGAGCCCGATCTCGAGCGTGATGACGTCAACGCCACCATGGAGCTGCGCGGCGTGCCCACCATTCGGCAGCTGCTGGATGTCGTACGTGACTCAGGCAACGCGACGCTGTTCGCTTGCACCGGATCCATGGCGTCGATCGGGCTGACCCCGCCGGAAATCGAGCCGAAGGTCGACGCGTTGATCGGGTGGACCGCCATTCTCCAACGCACCGCCGGAGCCACCGACCGCTTCACCATTTGAAGCGCCAAACCTAAACGTACCGCCGCTCGAACAGCTGCCGCAGCCCGGTCTGCCGCCGCAACAACTCGAGCGTGAGCTCTGCATGGCCCGGCACGTACCCATTGCCGACGATCATCTGCACATCCTTCCCCACGCCCTCGGCCCCGAGCGCCGCGGTGGTGAAGCTGGTGGCCATCGAGAAGAAGATCACCGTACCGCCATCACGAACGCTCAAGATCGCCGCCATCTCGGTGTTGGGCACCGACGCGCAGTTCACGACGAGGTCAGCCAGCTTGCCCTCGGTGAGCCGGGCCACGGTCTCCATCACCTCGACCCCCTGGGTGGCGTCGACCTTCGCAAAGGCATCACACAGGTTCAGTGACGACAACGCCTCGAGCGCAGGCTGGCTGATGTCGAGCGCGATCAACTGCCCCTGCCCCTGCATCAGCTCACGGGCTTGAGCCAGGCACAGCGCCCCACTCTTCCCCGCGCCGAGCATCACCACGCGCATGCCGGGCTTCACGTACCGCGCGACCAGCGCCGGAGCGCCCGCCACATCGAGCGCCGCAAGGCTCAAGGTGTCGGGGAGGTCATCGGGCAGCTTCGCGTAGAGACCCGAGGCGAAGAGGATCGCCCGCCCCCGAATGTCGACCCGATCGATCTCGCTCTTCACCGCGCGGATCTCGTCGATCACCAGCGGCGTCAGCGTGAGGCTGACCAGGGTCGCGATGCGGTCGCCGACCTTCAACGTTCCGGGGTGGTTCTTGCCGATCTCCTTCACGCGCCCAATCAACATCCCGCCAGAGCCGGTGACCGGGTTTTGCATCTTGCCGCGCTCCGCGACGATCGCGGTGATGGCCGCGGCGATCTTCGCGCTGTCGCCACCTGCCGCTTCTTTGAGCTGCTTGAAGGAAGCCGCGTCGATGTTGAGGCTCTCGACGTCGATGAGCAGCTCACCCTCACGCAGCGGCAACGAAGGATCCACCTTCTTCGCGCGCTGAGGCAGCACACCCTTTTCACCGACGACTCGACTCAGGCCGTAAGCGTCCATGCGCGAGCGTCTAGCACAAACAAAAACGGCCCCGGTCGCCCGGAGCCGCTCGCGTTGCACACC
>JAYTAT010000652.1:0-8284 GCA_043737315.1 Archangium sp. | reverse complement strand
AGGTGCTCACTTCGACGATCAACAACCTGCAGCAGCGCGCGCGGCACAACGAGATCACCGCCGCGCGCCGCCGTCAGCTCTCGCGCGAGCTCACTTCGCTCCATCGCCTCGCCGAAGACCTGGGCCCCACGGTGGCTGAGCTCGCCGCTCGCCTCGGCCGTGCCAAGGAGCTCGCCTCCGAGGTCAACCGCCGCTCCTCGATGCTGGCCACTGACGAGCTCAAGGATCTCTCCGTGCTCGCCGACGAGATCACCGACCTGCGCATGGTGCCGCTCTCGGTGCTCTTCGAGAGCTACCCCCGCACGGTGCGCGAGCTGGCGAAGGATCTGGGCAAGGATCTCGAGCTGGTGGTGGAAGGTGAAGACGAACGCGTCGACCGATCGGTGCTCGACGCCCTTAAAGATCCGCTCCTGCACCTGGTGCGCAACGCCATCGATCACGGCCTCGAGTCTCGCGAGCTGCGGCTCGAGCAGAACAAGAGCCCGCGCGGCAACCTGCGGCTCCAGGCCCGCCGCGAAGGTGAGCGGCTCGTGCTTCGGGTGAAAGACGATGGCCAGGGTCTCTCAGCGCCCCACATGCGCGTGGTGGCCGTGCGCAAGGGCCTGCTCGACGCCCAGAGTGCAGCGGCGCTCTCCGATGCGGCGGCCATCGATCTCGTCTTCCTCGCCGGCTTCAGCTCGCGTGAAGAAGTCAGCGACGTCTCGGGCCGCGGCGTGGGCCTCGACCTGGTGCGCACCCGGCTGCTGGCCATCGGCGGCGAAGTGACCGTCGACACCACGCCGGGCCTGGGCTCCAGCTTCGAGCTGCGCGTGCCGGTCAGCCTCACCGTCGCCCCCGTGCTCTTCGTGCAGGTCGGAGAAGAGCGCCTCTGCCTGGCCGCCTCGAACGTGGTGCAGGCCTTCACCGTCGAGCCCGGTCACATCCGCGAAGTCGCCGGCAAACCGGCCTTGCTGGTGGCAGATGAGGTGCTGCCGTTCTCGTCGGTCGCCTCGTTGCTCTTCGCTGCGCCCGAGCGGCCGCCTGCAGAAGGCGAGCTGGTGCTGGTGTTGCGTGGGCGGGGGCAGTCTGCCGCCATCGCGGTCGATCGCGTGCTCGAAGAGCGCGTGCAGGCCGTGATGCCGCTCAAGGGTCTGCTCTCCCGCTACCCGCACCTCAGCGGGGCCACGCCGCTGTCCGACGGTGAGCTCGCGCTCGTGCTCTCTGCGCCGCATCTGGTGGCCACGGTGCACGGCCGCGAGCTTCGCCTCGGAGCAGGCACGTCGCAACGCAAGGAGGTCCGCAAACAAAAGGTGCTGGTGGTCGACGATTCCCCGCTGACCCGCGAGCTGCTGGTCTCGTTGCTGGAGTCCGTCGGGTACCAGATCCTCCAGGCCGCCGATGGTGCCGTGGCCCTCGAGCTGCTCGCCCGCGAAGCGGTGGACATCGTGGTCACCGACCTCGAGATGCCCCACCTTGATGGATTGGAGCTGACGCGCAGGCTCAAGAGCCACGCCACCCTGCGGGCGCTGCCGGTGGTGATCGTCACCACCCGGGGCAGTGAGGTCGATCGCCGCCGGGGCATGGAGGCGGGGGCCGATGGTTATGTCACCAAGGGCGACCTGGTGCGACAAGACCTGGTCGACGTGGTGGCCCGTTTGCTGGCATAGAGGTCGATTTCAGATGTCAGAAGGTCTGCCATGCCGGTGAAGGTCCTCGTCGTCGACGACTCGCCGTTGATCCGTCAGCTGATCATCGAGGCGCTCGAGAAAGACCCCGACGTTCAGGTCGTGGGTACCGCCGAGAATGGCCAGCAGGCGATCGATCAAGCCGCCTCCTTGCGCCCGCACGTCATCACGATGGATGTCGACATGCCCGTGATGGACGGGCTCACCGCCACCGAGCGGATCATGGCCGACTACCCCACGCCGATCCTGGTGCTCACCGCTGACCCGCGAAACCAGGCGCCTGAGCTGACCCATCGTGCCCTCGCCGTCGGTGCCCTCGCGCTCAGGGTCAAGCCCGCGGCCGAAGCCGAGATGGCCAACCTCGCCCGTGAGGTGAAGCTGCTCGCCACCATCCGGGTCATCCGCCACGTGCGCGGCGTGAAAAAGGTTCCAGGCGGCAGCCCCCCGTCGCCTTCCCTCCAGCTCGTCGCTTCGCAGCCCTTCGCCCCCAGCTCGCTCGGCGTCATCTGCATCGCCAGCAGCACCGGGGGGCCTCAGGTCGTGCAGAAGTTGCTCACCGAGCTGCCCGCAGACTTTCCCGTTCCTTTGGCGATCGTTCAGCACATCAATGCGGCCTTCTCCGAGTCGTTGGTGGGTTGGCTCGCCAGCTCCTCGAAGCTCAAGGTTCGCGTCGCCAAAGACAACGATCTGCTCACCCCGGGTACCGTGCTGCTCGCGCCGCCCGACGCGCATCTGGTGATCGCGGGGCGCGGCAAGGTCCAGGTGACCGCGGGCGGCCCACGTGATGGCCATCTGCCCTCGGCCACGCTGCTGCTCGAGTCGGCTGCGAAGACCTACGCAAGGCGCGCCGTCGGCGTCATCCTCACCGGCATGGGCAATGACGGCGTCGACGGCCTGGCGGCGATCCGCACGGCGGGCGGCAAGACCATCGCGCAGAACCAGGACTCGTCAGTGGTGTTCGGCATGCCGGGCGCGGCGATCTCGCGCGGCATCGTGGATCACGTGGTCTCTGGCGACGACCTCGCCTCCACGTTGATCAAGTTGGCGCGAGGGCAAGAGATCGCCCGGGTCTGAAGCTCGAACGATGAGCACCCCTGAGCTCGAGCCGCTGCTGCAGTTCGTGGCTCAGCGCACCGGCACCCGTCTTTCCCGGCAGCAACGCGAACGCTTGGCGGTCGAGCTGGAAAAATTCGGCGCGGGCGGAGCACACCTGCACCTGACCCGATTGCAGTCGCGTGAAGGATCGTTCGAGCTGGCTCGCCTGCTGGCGGTGGTCTCCGTGCACAAGACGGATCTCTTTCGAGACGAGCCCCAGCTCGAGGCGCTCGAGACGCACGTGCTTCGCCCGCTGGTGGCGCTCGGCCGGCCGCTCTCGGTCTGGAGCGCGGGCTGCTCAACCGGCGAAGAGGTCGCCACGCTGCTGATGCTGCTCGCCGAGGCGGGTGCTCATCAGGAGAGCACCGTGCTGGGAACCGATCTGGCCGCCGTCGCGCTCGCCCAGGCCAAACGGCTCTCGTTCACGCCCGAGGTGCTCAAGCGCGTGCCTCGTGAGCTGCTGGGGCGCTACTTCCGCGAAGGCACGTTATTGGCGCCGTTGGTGGCCCGCGCGCGTTTCGCTCAGCACAACCTGATGGATCGGCCCTACCCCTTCGCGAGCGACGATGGGCCCTTCGACGTGATCGTCTGCCGCAACGTGCTCATCTATTTCACCGCGGAGGCCGCGCGCGAGACGGTCAATGCGTTCGTCGAGCGGTTGCGGCCGGGTGGGGTGCTGGTGCTCTCCACCGCCGAGCCCCTGCTCGAGCCCGTACCTGAGCTGACCACCCTGCGACTGCCCGGCGCCTTCTTCTACCAACGCGACGCAGGCGCCCCGCCACCTGCTCCCGCGGCCGTGCCTGTCCAGAAACCTGCTGCTGCATCTCGCCTCGCGCCGAAGCTCCGGCCAGCACCCACGGGAGAAATTCCCGTGGTCCTCACGCCCGAAGACGAAGGCCGAAAGCTCTTCGAACTGGTCCTCGAGTGGGAGGCGAGCGGTGAAGACCACCCAGAGATCGAAGCGGGGCTGCGCAAGGCGCTCTACCTGGCGCCGCAGTTGGCGAGCGCGCGGTACCTGCTCGGGTTGATCCTCGAGCGTCGGGGCGCCTCGGTGGATGCAGCCAGTGAATACCGGCGCGCTCTGCTGACGCTCGAGGCGAGTAAGGCAATCGTGAGCCCGTTCTTTCTCAACAACGAACGGCTCAAGCAGGCCTGCAAGCTCGCGCTCAAGCGGGTCGGCCCGGCGACCTGAGGGGAGGAAGCTTGCGCGCCTGCCGCGCATCCCCTACGCCGACGACCGGATGCGCCTTTTGTACGTCATCGCCACCTGGCTCGTCTTCCCGGCGCTGTTCCCCGTGCTGGCGCTGATGAAAAAGACGCGCGACGGGTTCTGGCAACGATTCGGGTTCTACCCACGGGGCCTGCTCCCCGGCCCCGGTTCACCGCGCATCTGGCTGCATGGCGCGAGCGCGGGCGATCTGCTGGCCCTCTCTCCGATGATCGATCGGCTGCGCGCGCGTTTTCCCGAAGCGAAGGTGATCGTCTCCACCATGACGAACACCGGCCACCTGATGGCCATCGAGCGCCTCAAGCGCAACATCGACGCGGTGATCTACGCCCCGTGGGACTTGTTCGGTTCGACCCGGCGTGCGGTGGCGGCGATGAAGCCCGACCTGCTGGTGCTCGAGTACACCGAGATCTGGCCGAACCTCATTCGCGCGGCGCACGCCTCGGGAGCCAGCGTCGCCCTCACCAACGGCCGCTTCTCACCGCGGCATTTGAAGCGGTACCGCATGTTGTTCAACCTGATCGGCAACCCGCTGCACGACATCGATCTCTTCCTCATGAGGGAAGACGACGAGGCCGAGCGGGTGCTCTCCCTGGGGGCGCCAGAAGATCGGGTGCTCGTGACCGGTAACACCAAGTTTGACGCGCTGGTGCCGCTCTCGCAGGCGGTCGAAGACCACGCGCTGCGCGATGCACTTGGAGTGCGCGCAGGTGATCGCGTGTGGATCGCCGGCAGCACGCACGAGGGCGAAGAAGAGCTGCTGTTCTCGGTCTACAAGAAGCTGATTACCGAGACGCCTGATCTCGTCATGGTGATCGCGCCGAGGTACCTCGAGCGGGCAGCGCGGGTCGTTCAGCTGGCGCGTGAAGCAGGGCTGCGTGTGGGGCTGCGCTCGAATGGCAATCAAGAGCGGGCGCCGGTGATCGTGCTCGACACGATCGGCGAACTCGCGCGGGCGTACCGGCTGGCCACCATCGTGTTCGTGGGCGGCAGCTTCACCACCCGCGGAGGTCAGAACATTCTCGAGCCCGCGGCGCAGGGGAAGCCGGTGCTCTTCGGGCCGCACATGGAGAACTTCCACGACTCCGTGCAGGTGCTGGTGGGGCGCGGCGGCATTCAGGTGAAAGACGAAGAGCATCTGGTGCGGGTGATGAGCGATCTCTTCAGTCGGCCTGAAAGCATCGACTCGCTGGGTGCACTGGCCCGCAACGCCGTCCGCCAAATCTCCGGCGCAAGCGACCGCAACGTCGACGCGCTGGCTGCCTTGTTATCTCCCTCACCCCGCGAGCGGATAGCGGCTCGGGGTGGGGGGCCCTCGTGAAGATCCTCCACCTGCTCGCCTCGCCGTACTTCACGGGCCCAGCGGAGGTCGTAACCCAACTCGCCCTGGCCCAGCGATCACTCGGCCACGACGTCTCGGTCGCCGTCGATCGCAAACGCACCGCGCACACCAGCGAAGAACTCATCGTGCCCCGCCTCGAGCCGCGCAACCTCCTGAGCGGCGCGAACCTCGAGCTCTCCGTCAAATCCACCCCGTGGAGGATGCTGCGTGACGTGCTCGAGCTGCGATCGCAACCCGTCGACGTCGTGCATGCGCACTTCAGCCACGACCACACCATCGCGCGCCTGGGAAAGCCGAAGGGCGCGAAGCTGATCCGCTCCATCCACGCGCCACGCTCCATCCGTTTCGGCATGCCGGCAGCAGACGGCTTCACCGTGCCGATGGTTTCACTCTCGCGCCGGTTGTTGGGGCGCCGGGTCCTGGTGCTCCCCTCGATCGTCGGCCCCGAGTTCGTACCGTCACTCGACCGCGCTTCACTGCGCAAAGAGCTGGGCCTGCCCCAAGGCAAGCTTTTGGGCATGGTCTCCACGTTCCAGGCCTCGCGCCGCCACGAGCTGGGCCTTGCCGCCTTCTCAAAGCACCCCGAAGGCGACCTGCTGCTGATCGGTGATGGCCCGCTCCACGCTCAGTTCAGAGCCCAGGCGCCCGACCGCGTTCGGTTCGTGGGCTACCAGGCGGGGCCTGCGTTCGTGAAGTACCTCCAAGCGCTCGACGAGGTCTGGATCCTCGGCCTCGGCAACGACTGGAGCGCCCGCGCAGCCGCCCAGGCCCGCGCCTGCGGGGTGCGCGTCATTGCCGTCGACGAAGGTGCACTCGCCCGCTACGCCGACGCGCTGGTGGAGCCCACAGTCGAGTCGCTGCTCGCCGCCTCGCTCAGCAACGAGCGCCGTGAGCTCAACCTTGAGTCTGCCGAAGCCATCGCCACCCGCGTGGTCGCCTTCTACGCATGAACTGGTACGGCCCGCCCACGCTCCTCACATGGTTGCTGGCGCCGCTCGCCCTGGTTTACGGCCTGATCATCCGCGCGTGGCATCTGCTGTTCGAACTCGGCCTCCGCAAGCCGGTCCGCGTTCAGGGCGCCACGGTCGTCTCGGTCGGTAACCTCGTGGTCGGAGGCGCGGGCAAAACCCCCGTGGTGATGCACCTCGCGAACGAAGCCGTGCGCCGGGGGTTCAAGGTCGCCGTGCTTTCCCGCGGCTACGGCCGCACGGTGAGCACCTCGCATTTTTTTACCAGCGCAGAGCTCCCCCCGGTCGATGAAGTCGGAGACGAACCGCGCCTCATCGCCCGCCGTTGCCCTGGAGTCACCGTCTGGGTGGGCGCCGATCGTGTGGCCCTCGCGCGAGCGGCCGTCGCGAAGGGCGCTGATCTGCTGATCCTCGACGACGGCTTCCAGCACCGCCGCCTCGCGCGCGACTTCGACGTACTGGTGGATGGCGGAATGGGAAACGGGTGGATGCTTCCCGCAGGTCCGCTTCGTGAGCCCGCCTCGGGCCGCAAACGCGCGAGCCACGTCTGGGGCCGCGACGGAACCGCAGGCGACGTGCAGGCTCGGCACCTGATCAGCCGCGTGCGCAGCCCCGAAGGCGACTTGGTCACGTTGCAGGGGAAATCAGTGGTGCTGCTGCTGGGCGTCGCCCGACCTGATCTGGTCGAAAAATCAGTGCTCGCGCTCGGAGCATTTATCGTCGGCCGCCACTTCCACGCTGATCACCACGTCTTCACCCCAGCCGAACTCGAGGCCGCTCGCGCAGAGGCAGGCGGGAAGGGGGCCTGGCTGGTGACCACGGAGAAAGACGCCGAGCGGCTGCCGGAGCGCTCGACGTACGTGCTGGTGCTCGAGGTCGAAGTGACGCGGGGAGAGCTCCCGCTGCCCCGAGGGCGAGACGGGTGACAGCGCCGCTGCGAGATGCCAAACGCGTCTCGTGCAGACTGCACTCTTGAAGCGATTCCCCCAGGTCCGCGTTCTTCTCGTTGGAGACCTCCTCGCGGATCACTACCTCTATGGCCAAACCGAACGGGTCAGCCGCGAAGCCCCCGTCTTGATCGTTCGCCACGAGCGGGAAGAGGTGAAGCTGGGCGGTGGCGCTAATGCCGCCGCCAACGCCAGCGCCCTCGGAGCAAAGGTCAGCGCCATCGGCGTCATCGGCCGCGACGAACTCGGCCGCCAGCTGAGCGCGCTTTTCAAGAGCAGCGGCATCACGTTGCGCGCCGTCACCTCCAGCGTGACCGAGAGCCGCACCCGGGTGCTCGCTGGCGGGCTGAGTACCTCCCGGCAGCAGATGCTCCGGATAGACAGAGGGGCGACGGGGCCGCTCCCAGCCAAGGTGCGCGCTTCTTTGGCCGTGCAGGTGCTGAGGGAAGGCCGCGCCGCCGACGTGGTGATGGTCTCCGACTACGGCGCCGGTGTTCTCTGCGAAGAGGTCCGCTCAGCTTTGCGTGAGGTCGCCAGCCAGGGCGTGCCCGTGTGTGTCGACTCCCGCTTTGGCCTGACCGATTTCGCAGGGTTGACGGTGTGCAAACCCAACGAACCTGAGCTGACTGCCTTTACCGGCATGCCGATTCGAGACGATGCCGAGCTGCTGGCCGCGGGCAAAGTCGCCCAGCAGCGCCTCGCCTGTCAGGTCTTGCTGGTGACCCGGGGGCGCCACGGCATGACGCTCTTTGAGAAGGGCAAGAAGCCGCTTCACATCCCCGTCTACGGCTCGGAAGAGGCCGTCGACGTGACGGGTGCAGGAGATACGGTGTCGGCCACCTTCGCACTGGCCCTGGGAGCAGGTGGAACGCCCGCGGAAGCGGCCCGGCTGGCCAACATCGCAGGAGCGCTGGTGGTGCAGAAGCAGGGCACCGCTACGGTGACCAGGCCCGAGCTCGAGCGCGAGTTGGCCCGATGAGCCTCGAAGATGCCCGCCTCACGGTCGAAGGTTGGAGGGCCCAGGGCCTCAAGGTCGCCCT
>JAYTAT010000651.1:0-3367 GCA_043737315.1 Archangium sp. | reverse complement strand
TATCTACATGCATCGATGGACGAATTGACTGAAGCCTTTCGGGCACTGGGAGATCCCACGCGGCTGCGGATTTTGCGGCTGATTGGTGAGGCCCGTCTCAACGTGTCCGAAGTCGTCTCGCTCGTGGGCGTGGCCCAGTCTTCCGTCAGCCACCACCTCACCCGGCTCAAGGCGCTCGACCTCATCCGTGAAGAGCGGCAGGGCGGCTTTACCTATTACTCGCTGGGCATCGACGAGAAGGCGCCGCTCTGGCCCTTGATCAAGCTGGCCCGCGGCGCTCAAGACGAACACGGCGATAAAGCGCGCCTGACCGAACTCCTGCACCGCCGCGAAGACGTGCACACCCTCAACGAGAAGCTGCTCGAGCCTGGCCAGTCGTGGCGGTTGTGGTCGGCGGCGCTCTCGAGCCTGCTGCCCCCGCTCGACGTGCTCGACTTCGGCTGCGGCACCGGCGTGCTCACCGTCGAGCTCGCGCGCTGGGCCCGTCACGTCACGGCGATCGATCGCAGCGGCGCCGCGCTGATCAAGGCGAAGGCCGAAGCCGCGCGTCAAGGTCACACGAACATCACCTTCCTCGAGGCCGACCTCCACGCGCTGCCGCTGCCTGATTCGAGCGTGGATCTGGTGGTGGTCTCGCAGAGCCTGCACCACGTCGACTCGATCGAGCACGTGCTGGCCGAAGGCGCACGCCTGCTCAAACCGGGCGGCAAGATGGTGGTGCTCGAGCTGCTGCCGCACGATGAAGAGTGGGTGCTCACGCGGTTGGGCCACCAGCACCTCGGCTTCGATCCAGAAACGGTGCGGGAAGCGATGGTCGCGGTCGGCATCGACGCCCACGAAGCGTTCCCCGCCCCGCGCGACGCAGCCTCTCCTTTCAAAGCCTTCCTTCTCACCGGCACGCGCGCTCGCAAGGCGCCCGCCCAGCGGCAAGCACGCCGCACCAAATCCCCCGAAGAAAGAGCACGACCATGACCACCGACTTCGAGCAGCTCTTCAAAGAACGCATCGTGATCATCGATGGCGCCATGGGCTCCCTCATTCAGACCTACGGCCTGGAAGAGCAGGATTTCCGTGGTGAACGTTTCAAGGCTCACCACCGAGATCTGAAGGGCAACAACGACCTGCTCTCGCTCACGCGCCCCGACATCATCGAGGAGATCCACGGGCGCTACTTCGCTTCGGGCGCCGACGTGGTCGAGACGAACACGTTTTCCTCCACCAGCATCGCGCAGGCCGACTACGAGCTGAGCGGTTCGGTCATCACCGACCTGAACATCGCTGCCGTGCAGTGTGCCCGCCGCGCCGCCAACGCCGCGCAAGAGAAGACGCCCGGCCGGAAATGTTTCGTGGCCGGCGCCATCGGCCCGCTCAACCGCACGCTCTCGATGTCACCCGACGTGAACCGCCCCGAGTACCGCGCGGTGGCGTGGAACCAGGTCGTCTCGGCATACGAAGAGCAGATTCGCGCGCTGCTGCAGGGCGGCGTCGACGTGCTGCTGGTCGAGACCATCTTCGACACGCTCAACTCGAAGGCCGCGTTGTTTGCCATCGAAGGCGTGTTCGAAGAGCTGGGCCGCCGCGTGCCCGTGATGATCTCGGTCACCATCACCGACGCTTCGGGCCGCACGCTCTCGGGCCAGACCATCACTGCCTTCTACGATTCGGTGCGGCACGCCCGGCCCTTCAGCGTGGGCATCAACTGCGCGCTGGGCGGCGCCGAGATGCGCCCCTACATTCAGGAACTGGCGCGCGTGGCCGAGTGCTACGTGAGCTGCTACCCCAACGCCGGTCTGCCCAACGCCTTCGGCGGCTACGACGAGACGCCCGATGAGATGGCGGCCATTCTGGTGGACTTCGCAAACCAGGGCTGGCTCAACCTGGTCGGTGGTTGCTGCGGCTCGACGCCTGAACACATCGCGGCCATCGCGAAGGGCATGAAGCAGCACGCCGCGCGCAAGACCCCGTCGGGTGTGCACGACATGCGGCTCAGTGGCCTCGAGTCGCTCGTGGTCGCGTCACCCTCGCCGAACACAGCCGGTCTGGCGGAACTCGAGACCAGCCAGGCCCGAACCGCAGCGGCCGACGGGCCAGGGCGCAGCGACCCGGCAGTGAGGTCGGTATGACGGTCGCCTCACAGTTTCTCATCGTCGGTGAACGCACCAACATCACCGGCAGCCCGAAGTTCGCCAAGGCGCTGAAGGCCGGCGACTGGAACGAGTGTCTGTCGGTGGCCCGCCAGCAGGTCGAGTCGGGCGCCAACATCCTCGACATCAACGTCGACGAAGCGCTCATCGAGGGCGAGCCGACGATGGTGAAGTTCCTGAACCTCATCGCCGCCGAGCCCGACATCTGCAAGGTGCCCATCATGGTCGACAGCTCCAAGTGGAGCGTGCTCGAGGCGGGCCTGCAGTGTCTTCAGGGCAAGGGCATCGTGAACTCCATCTCGCTGAAGGACGGCGAACCCGAGTTCCTGCGCCGCGCGAAGCTGGTCAAGCGCTACGGCGCGGCCGCGGTGGTGATGGCGTTCGACGAGCAGGGCCAGGCCGCCACCCGCGACGAGAAGGTGCGCATCTGCACGCGCGCCTACAAGCTGCTCACCGGCATCGGCTTCCCGCCCGAAGACATCATCTTCGACCCGAACATCCTCACCGTCGCCACCGGCATCGAGGAGCACAACAACTACGCGGTCGACTTCTTCGAGGCGACGAAGATCATCAAGGCCACCCTGCCCCACGCGAAGGTGTCGGGCGGCGTATCGAACGTCTCGTTTTCCTTCCGCGGCAACAACCCGGTGCGCGAGGCGATTCACTCGGCCTTCCTGTTCCACGGCATCAAAGCCGGCATGGACATGGGCATCGTGAACGCAGGCATGCTCAGCGTGTACGAGCAGATTCCCCCAGACCTGCTGGTGCTGGTCGAAGACGTGCTCCTCAACCGCCGCGCCGATGGCACGGACCGGCTGGTGGCGTACGCCGACTCGCTCAAGGCGCAGCACGGCGGCGGCAGCAAGATCGAGCTGAAGGAAGACCTGGCCTGGCGCGACGCCCCGGTCGCCAGCCGGCTGTCTCACGCGCTGGTCAAGGGCATCGACGCCTTCATCGAGGCCGACACCGAAGAAGCGCGCCAGCAGTTCAAGCGGCCGCTCGAGATCATCGAAGGCCCGTTGATGGATGGTATGCGCGTGGTGGGTGACCTGTTCGGCGCCGGCAAGATGTTCCTGCCCCAGGTGGTGAAGTCGGCCCGCGTGATGAAGCGCGCGGTCGCCTATCTCACGCCGTTCATGGAAGAAGAGAAGCGCCAGGCGGTGCTCGCCGGCGCGAAGGTGCGCACGCAAGGCAAGGTGCTGCTCGCCACGGTGAAGGGCGAC
>JAYTAT010000650.1:0-1214 GCA_043737315.1 Archangium sp. | reverse complement strand
GTCAACCTGCTCACCAACGCGGTGAAGTTCACGCCGCGCGGGGGCCGGGTGGCCGTCACGCTGACCGACGTGCAGCAGCAGCCCGACTTGAACGCGCCCGGCTATCGCATCCTGGTGGAGGACTCTGGGGTGGGCATTCCGGCTGATCAGTTCGACAAGATCTTCAACAGCTTCTACCAGGTCGATTCCTCCTCCACGCGTGAGTACGGCGGAGCAGGTCTTGGCCTCGCCATCGTGAAGAGCTTCGTGGAAGGTCACGGCGGCGTGGTGCGAGTCGCCTCAGAGATGGGCCACGGTTCACGCTTCACGCTGGTGCTCCCGGTCACGCCCTCCACGCAGCAGCACATCTTGATTACGCCTCCGGTGACGTCGGTCGCGCCTGCAGATGATCGTTTCTGATTCTCGGGTTGGGGCCACACTCAGATGAACATTCTCTTCCTCAGCTCCGAAGTCGCGCCGTTCGCAAAGACCGGCGGCCTGGGAGACGTCTCAGCAGCACTTCCCCGAGCACTGCACCGCCGGGGTCACGACGTGCGCGTGTTCATGCCGATGTATTCGCGCATCGAGCAGCACAAGTACCGCTTCCGCTCCATCGATTCGCTGCGCGGCATGAAGGTGATGTTCGGCACGCGCTCCTTCGAAGTCTCCATCTTCGCGGCCACGCTGCCGGGCTCGACGATGGAGGTCTTCTTCGTGCACTGCCCGCAGCTCTACGGCCGTCACGCCATCTACGCGCACGACGGGGACGAACACATTCGTTTCCTGGTGCTCTGCTACGCGGCGCTCGAGGCGGCCCAGCGCATGCGGTTCGCACCCGACGTGGTGCACTGCAACGACTGGCAGACGGCGATGGTGCCGCTGCTGCTCAAGACACGCTTCGCCTGGGATGGCGCCGTCTTCGGCAAGACAAAGACGGTGCTGACGATTCACAACTTGAACTACCAGGGCGCGTTCCCGGCGAGCGTGTTGCCCGACACGGGGCTGCTGCGTTCGGCGCACCTGCTCCATCAAGACCAGCTGCACGCGGGGCGAATCAACTTCCTGCTGCACGGCATTCTCTATGCGACCGCGGTCACCACGGTCTCACCCACCTACGCGCGCGAAATCCGCTCGGTTGAATACGGTGCGGGGCTCGAAGGCTTCCTCAAGGCGCGCGAGTCGTCGGTCTTCGGCCTGCTCAACGGCGTCGACTACGACGACTGGAGCCCGCAGGC
>JAYTAT010000649.1:0-3367 GCA_043737315.1 Archangium sp. | reverse complement strand
TCGAGGGGCGGCCAGAAGGCGCCGGGGCCATTTCCAGGAATGCATCGAGAAAAGGCCGCACGCCGAAGTTGGTCATCGCCGAGCCGAAGAACATCGGGGAGAGCTGGCCCTCGAGCACCTTCTCCAGGCTGAAGTCATCGCCGCCGATGTCGAGCAGCTCGATGTCTTCGCGCAGCGTCTCGAGCTCGTTCTCGGTGAGCACGGAACGAATCTCGTCGCTCGCCAGAGGAATGATCCGCTCACCCACCTCGGCTTCGCCGTGCCTGCCTTCAGCCTGGAAAGCGTGCACGTTCTTGGTGTGCCGGTCGTACACGCCGCGGAACTCGGGCCCCGAGCCGATGGGCCAGTTCATCGGGTAGGCGCGCATGCCGAGCACCTTCTCGAGCTCGTCCATCAGCTCGAGCGGGCTGCGGCCGTAGCGGTCGAGCTTGTTCGCAAAGGTGAAGATCGGAATGCCGCGCATCTTACAGACCTTGAACAGCTTGATGGTCTGCGGCTCGACGCCCTTGGCCGCGTCGATGAGCATCACCGCCGAGTCGGCAGCCGACAGCGTGCGGTAGGTGTCTTCTGAGAAGTCCTGGTGGCCTGGCGTGTCGAGCAGGTTCACCGCGTGATCGCGGTAGGTGAACTGCAACACCGAGGAGGTCACCGAGATGCCGCGCTCCTTCTCGATCGCCATCCAGTCTGACGTTGCGTAGCGCTTGGCCCGCCGGGCCTTCACGCTGCCGGCGAGGTGAATGGCGCCGCCGTACAGCAGCAGCTTTTCGGTCAACGTGGTCTTGCCGGCGTCAGGGTGCGAGATGATCGCGAACGTGCGCCGTCGACTGATTTCCCGCTCCAACTCCGAAGACATGGCGTCCTGCTTTACTCTGTGACGGCCGCGGGGGGTTGAGCCTTTTTCGCCTCAGCTGCGTACGGTCGCGGCTGCGAAGAACGCCCTCATTGACACACTTTGGGGGAGCGAGCCCTGACGCTGGCGCACCGTCAACCTCGAGCCGCCCCTCCACGCACCCCGGGGCCTGGACGGAGCCGTCACCGCTCGTCAGGGTAGGGGGTTGGCGAAGAAGCCTTCTTCGTTGACCAGGCGAAGCACCTGCGTCACCTCACCACTGACAGGCTCACTTCCGCTCGCGGCCGGAAGAGTGACCCGGGTGAGGAACTCAGGGAACACCCGCCCCCCATCGATGAAGGCGAGCGGGTCATCGCCCCCGGCCGCGAGGAAGGGTCCACCGATCCACTGCGCGCCCTGGCGGACGAACGGCACGCCCTTTTCGAAGCCGCTCAGATTCGTCATGCCACAGGGCGCGTCGCTTTCAGGCATGTTGCCGGTCGGTGTCACGCGCACCGCGGCGATCATCTGGAACCCTTGCCCGCGCTCGGCCTCCGCGTTGGGGTTCACCAGAACTTCAAGCCGACCCGTCGCGGGATCGAGCGGGTGAAACCCACCGTCCGCCCACGAGCCGAGCTCGACGATGAGCGTGCCCATGCCGGGCAGCGCCTCGATCGGAGGGCCTGCGCAGTCGGGAATGGAGGGCACGCGATCGGGCGCGACCGCGCACGCGGCCCCCAGGAGCAGCGCAACGAAGAACGATCGGTTCATGGTGCGAAGCTCCCGGCGATCTCCGCCATGACGTTCCCGGTCAGCATCGCGGCGGTCTGCCCGTGCACGGTCGAGGGCCCGGTGGCGAGGAGGCCTCCCTCGAGCCGGACTCCGAAGCCGAAGATGTCGCTCTTGACCAGCTGCAGGTCAGCGCCGAGCTGCGCGCGTCCTCCGACGGCCATCGCGCTGCCGAACTTCTCGAGCGAGTCGGTGTTGCCCCACGAGATGGCGCCGAAGGTCGGGCCGCCGTGCACGAAGATCGCGAAGCCAGGGGTCAAGCTCCTGCCCACCAGCACGCTCGCCGCGGGGCCGAAATATCCGGCGCGGAAGTCGCCGGTGAACTCGAGGCTCTGCATCAGGTAGCTGCCGCTGAGGCCGAAGAGCCAGCCCCCCGCGCTCCCCGCGAGGTCGACGTGGGCATCCCAGGCCCAGCCGTTGGCGAAGGGCAGGGTGCCCAGAAAACCGAACGCGCGGCCCACCTTCACGCCAGCGAGCAGCCCGACGTGGAAGCCGTCGCCGGTGTCCACTTCCCCACCAGCCACCACGGTGCCGGTGCCGTCTCCGTGGTCGATGAGCCCGCTGCTGTCGTTGTTGCTCAGCGCCGATGACGAGGCACTCACCCGCCCCACGCCCAATGCACAACCAGAGAACAACCACACGGCGACCAGCATCGAAAACGCTCTCAAGAAACTCCGAAACAGATGGAACTGCGATTCTTAGCAATCTTGCGCGCGCAAAGCCCAGAGCTGCAGCCCCAGCCATCGTTTTTTACAGCTGCTAAGACCACGCCGTGATCGTGACGCAATTCATCTGGCGGGCTCCCAGGGCTGACACCTCGCCGAGGCCCTGCTGACCGCCATGAGTGTGCTCCTCGCCCTGCTGCTGACCTCTGCGTCACCCGAGGCGCTGCTCGCGACGGCGAAGGAACAGCTCGCCCGTCACGATGACGTCGCCGCGCGGCGCTCCCTCGAGAAGGCGGTCGGCCTGGCGGCCCTTCGACCGAACCTCCTCGCTGAAATCTACCTGCACCTCGGGTTGGCGTGGGCCGAGGCCGCTGAAGAGGCGCAGGCCCTCAGCGCCTTCGCGACCGCGCGCAAGCTCGACAAGGCGCTGCGGCTCCCGCGCGGCCTGCCCCCGAAGATTCAAGACTGGTGGCGGAGGGTGGGCGGAGAAGTCGAGGCGCCCGACGCGCCCGTCATCGAGGTCAAGGCGGAGCCCCTTGCTCGAACTGAAGTGGCCCTGGCGCAGGTCGAGACACCACCAGCCGCCAAGCCACCCGCCCGCCCGCTGTGGTGGATCGCGCCTGTGGTGCTGGGCGCCAGCGCTGCGGTCGCCGGCGCGGTGTTGGCCCAGCAGTCCGAGGTGCGCTACCAGCGCCTGGCCGCGGGCACCGTTCCACCAGGCGAGCTGGGCTCCCTGGTCGCCGACGGCAAGGGGCTGCAGACGGGGGCCTGGGTCTCGTTCGGTGCCGCGGCGGGCCTGGGCATCGCGAGCGTCATCACCTTCGTGGTCACCACGCCCTGATCCAGGGCAGAGCGACCTGAATCACGGCTTGCGCAAGTCGACTTCGAGCCGCTGCCTCTTTCCCGGATCCAGCGTGACCTGCGTGGCGCGCCGCACGTCGAGCGCTTCGTTCACCAGCAGCAACTTATGCAGTCCGGGCGTCAGCTCGATGGGTTTGAGCGGCGTCGTCCCCAGGAGGCGCCCATCGACGAACACGTCTGCGTAGGGGGTGACACGCAGATCGAGGCTGGTCTTGCCCACCTT
>JAYTAT010000648.1:0-8294 GCA_043737315.1 Archangium sp. | reverse complement strand
TCCCCCCTCAGGAACCTTCAACATGGCTGATTCACCCCGCGTACTCACCGAGAAGGCCGCTCGCCAGCTCTCGAACACCACCAAGACCCCGCCGCAGTGGCGTGGCACCACGCCGCGCTGGCTGACGCAGATGATTCCGTGGACTCCGGTCGAGGCCGGCGTCTACCGGGTGAATCAGGCGCTCGATGATGACTTCGCGGCGAAGTGCAGCCCGGCCCCCGGTGAGCCGCTGCCCGTCGCCTTCAGTGACTACGACCCTCAGCCGCGCGAGTACGTGCTGACCTCGGTCACCACCACCATCGAGGTCGACACGCGCATCTCCGACCTCTTCCGCAGCCCGATGGATCAGGTCAAGGAGCAGCTCAGCCTCACGGTCGAGAAGCTCAAAGAGAAGCAGGAAAACGAGATCCTCAACAACCGCGCGTACGGCCTGCTCAACAACGCAGACCCCGAGATGCGCATCAAGCCGCGCCGTGGGCCCCCCACGCCGGACGACCTCGACGAGCTCATCTCGACCGTGTGGAAAGAGCCCTCGTTCTTTCTCGGGCACCCCAAGACCATCGCGGCGTTCGGCAGGGAGTGCACCCGCCGTGGTGTGCCGCCGCCCACGCTGACCCTGTTCGGCGCGCCATTTCTGACCTGGCGTGGGTTGCCGCTGGTGCCGTGCGACAAGCTGCCCATCAAGGGCAACAAGAGCGACCTGCTGCTGATTCGCGCCGGTGAGCGCAAACGCGGCGTAATCGGTTTGTTCCAGCCCGGCATTCCCGGCGAAGTCAGCCCCAGCTTGTCGGTGCGCTTGATGGGCATCAACCAGGCGGGCGCGGCTTCGTACCTGCTCTCGTTGTACTGCTCCGTGGCCGTGCTCACCCACGACGCGCTCGGTGTGCTCGAGGGCGTCACCATCGACAACTACTACGAGTATGCCTGAGCGTTCCCCTGACGACGTGAAGGTGCCTCGCGAAGTGAGCGCGGTGCAGGGTCACGCACCCGCTCCGACGAATGTGCTCAACGTGCCTGCGCGCGGTGCACCGACGCCGGGGCTCGCCTTCGCGGTGATGAAGGTGCCGGGCGCACCGACGGTGCCCGATGGTGACCCTGCGTCGATGAACGTGCTGCTCGCGCGCATGGCGACCGAGATGTACCGCGCGCCCCCGGTGGGTGAGCAGCCTCCTGACTCTCTTTCGCCTCCGGGGGTGAGGGGCCAGCCTGAGGCTCCTAACATTCCGGTTCAACAGTCACACCCCCTCACCCCGACCCTCTCTCCCACGGGGGAAAGGCAGCACCGTTCGCCGTTTCATTCAGCTCCCAGCTTCGACTCGTTGCTGATCAGCCCAGCGCCGCTGTTCACCATTCCGCTCTTCGAGCAGACGCCTCCCGCTCCTGCACCGCGCGAGGCGAAGAGCTCCACGCCGCCGGCTTTTCAGCTCGACACGGGCGTCCCCACACTCGAGCCGACCCGCGGCGTCTTCGACCCGCACGCACTGCGCCGAGAGTTCCCCATTCTGGACCAGAAGGTGAACGGCAAGCCGCTGGTCTGGCTCGACAACGCCGCCACCACGCAGAAGCCGCAAGCGGTCATCGATCGCCTCACGCGCTTCTATGAGCACGAGAACTCCAACATCCACCGCGCGGCGCACACGCTGGCCGCCCGCGCGAGTGATGCCTACGAAGCGGCCCGAGAGAGCGTGCGCCGCTTCATCAACGCACCTTCCGTCAAAGACATCGTCTTCGTGCGCGGCGCCACCGAGGGTATCAACCTCGTCGCGCAGAGCTGGGGCCGCCGCAACGTCAACCAGGGTGACGAGATCGTCATCACCTGGCTCGAGCACCACGCGAACATCGTTCCCTGGCAACAGCTCGCCGCCGAGAAGGGCGCGAAGCTGCGCGTGGCACCCGTCGATGATCGCGGCCAGATCATTCTCGAAGAATACGAGAAGCTGCTGGGCCCGAAGACGCGCCTCGTCTCTCTCACCCAGGTCAGCAACGCGCTGGGCACCATCACGCCCCTGCGCGAGATGATCGCCCTGGCCCGCCGTCACGGAGCGAAGGTGCTCGTCGACGGAGCCCAGGCCGTCTCGCACCTGCGGGTCGACGTGCAGGCGCTCGACTGCGACTTCTTCGTCTTCTCAGGTCACAAGGTCTTCGCGCCCACCGGCATCGGCGCGGTGTACGGCAAGAGCGACGTGCTCGAGGCGATGCCCCCGTGGCAAGGCGGCGGCAACATGATCGCCGACGTGACGTTCGAGAAGACGGTGTACCAGCCGGCCCCCAACAAGTTCGAAGCGGGCACCGGCAACATCGCCGACGCGGTCGGTCTGGGTGCTGCGCTCGACTGGCTCACCCGGGTCGGCCTCGAGAACGTGTCGGCGTACGAGCACGAGCTGCTGGTGTACGCGACCCAAGAGCTGCTCGAGGTGCCGGGTTTGAAAATGTACGGCACCGCGGCAGAGAAGGCGGGCGTGTTGTCCTTCACGCTCGAGGGCCAGAAGACCGAAGAGATGAGCGCGCTGCTCGACAAGGAAGGCATCGCGGTGCGTTCGGGCCATCACTGCGCGCAGCCCATTCTCCGGCGGCTCGGCGTGGAAGCCACCGTGCGTGCGTCACTTGCTCCGTACAACACGTACGAAGACATCGACGCGCTGGTCGCGGCGCTGCATCGGCTGCAGGCCGGGCGATGAAGCACGTCACCCCGCGGGAAGCCGAGGCGATGCTGGCCGCGGGCGGCGTCGAGTTGATCGACGTGCGCGAGCCCGTCGAATGGGCGAACGGTCACCTGCCGGGTGCGCGTCACCTGCCGCTCGACCTGCTGCGGATGAACCCGGCCCAGAAGCTGCCCAGAGACCGCCCGGTGATGTTCGTCTGTGCGAAAGGCGGCCGCAGCCAGACCGCCGGGGGGCTCGCCGATCAACTCGGCCTCGCGCAGGTCTACAGCATCGACGGCGGCACCGAAGAGTGGGCCCGGTTGGGGTTGCCCCTCGAGGTGCCTCCGCGCGCGTTGGTGGCACCCGTGGTGGCAGAGCCGCCCCCGGCCGACCTCGAAGCCGTGATGCCCGAGCTCGACGCGGTCATCGGCAACAACCTGCGCGAGCTGCGCACCCAGCGCAGTCTTTCACTCGACGCGACCGCGCGCCTCACGGGCCTGAGCCGCTCGATGCTGGGGCAGATCGAGCTGGGCACCAGCACCCCGAGCGTGGGCGTGGTGTGGAAGATCGCGCGCGCCTTCGAGGTGCCCTTTGCGGCCCTGCTGGCAGCGCACACCAAGGTCACCACCGCGGTGCTCCGCGGCGACAAGGCCAAGAGGTTGATCAGCGCCGACGGCCGGTTCTCCTCGCGCGCGCTGTTCCCCTTTGGTGAGTCGAACAACGTCGAGTTCTACGAGCTGTGGCTCAAGGGGCACGGCCGGGAAGAAGCCGAGGCGCACCAGCCCGGTACGCATGAGAACCTCGTGGTCACCTCTGGAAAACTGGTGGTCGAGTTCAGCGGCACGCGCCACGAACTCGCCAAGGGTGACGCCATCGTGTTCGGAGCTGACGTGCCGCACGTGTACTGGAACCCGGCCAGTGAAGACTGTTGGATGCACCTGGTGATGACCTACCGCCATGCGTGAGGAACGGTACGTCTTCCCGGCGGCGGTGGAAGGCATGCTCAAGGGCCTGGGCCCGCGGGCGACGCCGGGTTTCAAGGCGCATCTCAAGGCGAAAGGTCTCGACGTCGAGAAGGTGCCGCCGGCCATCCCGGTGGAGGTGTGGACTCCCTACCTGCGCGCGGCGGCCACCTTCTGCTGGCCCGAGGTTCCAGAAGAAGAGGCGATGCGGCTGCTCGCGCTTCACTTCATTCGCGGGTGGCAGAACACCACCATGGGTTCGGCGATGTCGGTGATGCTGCGGCTGCTGGGCCCCGCGCGCACGCTCACCCGGCTCGATCGCGCTTTTCGCACCTCTGACAACTTCACCCGCGCCCGCACCGAGCTGGTCGGCACCAACGAGGCGCGGATCACCATCAACGAGGTGCAGGGCTCTCCTTCGTACTGGATCGGCATTTTGCAGGGCGGGCTCGAGGTGCTGGGACGCTCGGGTGAGGTGACGCTGCACTCGGTCGAGCTGCCCAGCGCCACGATGCGGGTAATCTGGGCTGACTGACGGCGGCAAGTGTGGTGGCTTTCAGTCACCATGAAAAACGCGCTGCTGCTCTCGTTGCTCCTTTCGTTGTCTGCTTCGGCTGCGACGTACGAGCTGGCCGACCTCAAGGCCCTCGACAAAGATTCGTCGTGGCGCGAGCTGGTGGAACACCTCAATGACGTCGTGCCCTCGAAGCGAGACGCGGAGTGGAAGGCCATCGCCGAGCGCGCGTGCACCGGGGTGCTCGAACCCTCTGAGCTGAAGGACGCCGCGACCTCGCAGCGCGCGCTCGATCAGATCGAGGACTTGATGAAGCGGTACGGGTGGCTCAAAGACTCGAAGGCCTTCATGACCAAACGCGCCGACGTCGGGCTCAAGGCCCTGGGTTGGACGTTCCAGAATTATCGCCACTCGAGCAGTGATGATCCGTGGATGGACCGGCTCAAGGCGTTCGTCGCGGCCGATGCGTTGACCATCGACCTGCCGATGCGGGCCATCAAGCTGGTGAACAGCCGGCTGGTGGCGGTGGTCTCGTTTCCGTTGGTGAAGCCGGCCCTGTCGAAGGGTGGCAAGGCCGCGTGCAAGGACGCTGAGGTGCAGCAGACGATTCTAGGGGCGTTGGCAGAAGGCTCGTGGACCGTGGAGGCCAACGAGGCCGCCGGCACCTGCTGGGATGAGTTCAAGCCGGTGATCTCGGCCGAGGTGCTCAAGGCAGAGACCACTCGCACCGCGCAGCTCAAGCTGTGCCCCACTCTGGTGGCGAAGAAGGCGCTGAGCACCGAGCCGCTCAAGAAGGCGTGTACCTTCAACTGAGGTCAGAGGGAGACCGGGACCGCTGTTGGCGCCGGGCTCATCGATGTCGCGTCCCCACAACCCCCGGTCTCTTGATGCGCCCCAGCTCCTGTTTCTCGAACGCAGGCAGCGGCCAGATGGGTTTGGTGACCGCCGTCTATTGAGTTCTCCCCCTCACCCCGCCCCTCTTCACCCTGGGGGAGAGGGAGTATGAGGGGGCTGTGATGTTCCGGCCCTTCTTCGTGCTGCTGCTCCTGTTGACCGCTTGTCCATCGCAGGTTCGCTACCGCGCCCCCGGGCGGATGCGAACCGTGAGCAGCGCCACCCGCGCCAACATCGGGTTGCCCGGTGCCGATGCCAAACCACCCGAGCGGCTGCGCATGCACGTCATCGACATCGGCCAGGGTGCGGCCACCTTGTTCGAGTTCCCCTGCGCGGCGGTGTTGATCGACACGGGCGGGGAGAGCACCTCGAACTTCGACTCCACGCGCGCGCTCAAGGATTACCTCGAGGCCTTCTTCGCCCGCCGCACGGATCTCAACCGCACCCTCGCCGCGGTGTTCATCACGCACCCGCACATCGACCACACCCGCGGGTTGCCGCTGGTGATGAAGGACTTCACCGTCGGGCAGTTGATCACCAACGGCCAGGCACGCGGCGTCGACGGCCTGGTGCTCGAGTCAGGTGGTGAGACGCAAGAGCTCGCGGAGCAGGCGATGAAGAAGAAGGGCGCGCTGCGTACCGTGGCCCGCGCCGAGGTCGAAGCGGGCAAGGGCATCACCGACGCGCAGATCGATCCCGTGACGTGCGGCGAGGTCGACCCGGTCATCACCGTCTTCTGGGGCGGGCTCAAGCAGAACTCCGAAGGTTGGGAGAACAAGGTGTTCTCCAACGCGAACAACCACAGCCTGGTGATCAAGGTCGACGTGGGCGGCCACCCCGTGCTGGTGACCGGAGACCTCGAGACCGAAGCGATCCATTCCCTGCTCGCGGCGCACGGCTCGATCCTCAACAGCGACGTGTTCCTGGTCGGTCATCACGGCTCGCACAACGGCACCACCATGGGGCTGATGAAGACGCTCACGCCCTGCATGGCGGTGGTGTCGATGGGCTCGATGACCCGCGAAGAAGATTGGACTGCGTGGGCCTACGGTCATCCGCGCAAGGCGGCAGTGCAGACGGTCACCGCGGGCCTGGGCTGCAGCCGGCCGCCGCGTGACGTGCAGGTCGCGCTCGGGCAGCGCCGCTTCGAGGGCTACACCGTCTCGACTGCGCTCTACGGCACGGGCTGGGAAGGCACCATCGTGCTCGAAGAGAGCGCGCACGGCACGTGGAAGGCCTTCACCGAGCGTTGACCGGTGGCGGCAACGACCCGGGAATCGCGGCGCGCGCGCCTTCACGCAGAGCGCTGAACACCGTCGATTCCAGATTGCTGATCAGCCGCCTGGTGTGATCTGCATCACCATCGAGCAACATCACGCTGTCTTCGTTCTTCGCGTTGATCACAAACCCACCAAGCAGCGCGCCGTCGCCCAGGTCGAAGGCCAACACCTCAGCCTGGTAGCGGCCGGTGATGAACTTTGCGGTCTCGAGCGACAACTGCGGCGGGGTGAACTCGATGAGGCGAATCACCAGCACGTACTTCAGCCGCTCGCATGCCTTGAGATACGACTCGACCACGCTGGGTACGGGCCGGGTGAAGGCGTCGCCGAAGTAGCTCTGTTTGCCGAGCAACGAGCCACACTGCAGCAGCGGCGCCGAGTCGAGCGTGCGCAGGTGCACCGCCTTGCCTTCACCGGGTTTGACGAGGTCCTCCGCGTAGATGAACACCGCGTTCGACTCGGCCTTGCCCGACTGCTCCAGCACCAGGGGGGCGGCCTTCATCTTCGGGGCAGTCCTGGGCTCGACGGCGCCGACGCGGGGTTGCAGGGCCTGAATGCGGGCGAAGTTCTTCTCGACCCCAGAGCGGTGCTTGGTGATGACGTCGGGCACCGTTTCGCAGCCCAGCAACAACCACGGCAGCAGGAGCAGGCGCTTCATTCACGGCAGACCATGACAAGGCCGCAGAGCGATTGCACGTTCGAGCACTCGTGGGCATGAGGTGTTCATGGCCAGACCTGATCCGCACTCCGTGACCGATGACGCGCAGCCGACCACTCGCCACCTCGAGTGGGACGCGGTCGTGGATTTCGCCAGCAAGCGCCTGACTGCCACGGTCGCGCTGCATTTCAAGGCAGCTCCGTTGGCGGCCACACCGCTCGATCTCGATGCGCGGGCGCTCGAAGTGAACGCCGTGACGGATCTCACGGGAGCGGCGCTGAAGTGGGAGTCGTTGCCGATCGACCCGATCCTCGGCTCGCCGCTGCGCTTGCACGTGCCCGCGGGCGCGCTCGGTGTTCGTGTCACCTACCGCACCGGGCCTGATGCCTCGGCGCTGCAGTGGCTCGAGCCGTCGCAGACGCAGGGTGGAAAGCAGCCGTATCTCTTCAGCCAGTGCCAGGCGATTCACGCGCGTTCGCTCATTCCCTGCCAGGACACGCCGGCGGTGCGGGTCTCGTACCGCGCGTCGATGTCGGTGCCGTCGGGCCTCGTCGCGGTGATGGCGGCGGCGCCCGTACGCAGTGAAGAGAAAGCGGGCCGCACCACCTTTCACTTCGAGATGCCGCAGGCCATTCCGCCGTACCTGCTGGCCTTCGCGGTGGGCGACCTCGTCAGCAAAGACCTCTCGCCCCGTTCGCGCGTGTGGAGCGAGCCCGGGTTGCTTGAGGCCGCCGCCTGGGAGTTCGCCGACGTGGAGCACCACCTGACCGCCGCCGAGTCACTCTTCGGTGCCTACGATTGGGAGCGCTTCGACCTGCTGGTGATGCCGCCCTCTTTCCCCTACGGCGGCATGGAAAACCCCCGCCTCACCTTCCTGACCCCCACGCTGCTGGCCGGCGATCGCAGCATGGTGAACGTGGTGGCGCACGAGCTCGCCCACTCGTGGACCGGCAACCTCGTCACCAACGTGAACGCGGAGCATTTCTGGCTCAACGAAGGCTTCACCGTGTTCGCCGAGCGGCGGATTCTGGAGGCGCTCGAGGGGCGTGAAGTCTCTGAGATGCACGCGGCGCTGGGGCGCACTGATCTCGATGACTCCCTGGCGCGTTTCGAGAAGGCGCGCACGCCGGAGCTCACCAGGCTGCGTACGAAGCTGAGCGGCATCGACCCCGACGAGGCGTTCAGCGTGGTGCCGTACGAGAAGGGCTACCTGCTGCTGCGCGCGCTGGAGGCGGCCGCGGGGCGGGAGAAGTTCGATGTGCTGCTCAAGTCGTGGCTCACGGCGCATCGGTTCGGCTCGGTGGACACCGATGACTTCATCGCGCACTTCGAGAAGGCGGCACC
>JAYTAT010000647.1:0-3371 GCA_043737315.1 Archangium sp. | reverse complement strand
CCCACAGGCAACAGAATCTCTACCGAGGGGCCGACACCGCGAGCAGGTCGCGCACCCGGGTCCACTTCATTCCGGGATACCGGTCGACATCGGGCACGCCGACCATGCCCACGCCGCCGAACATGCTGCGGCTGTACTGCATGCCCTGCCAGGGCGGAAATGGGTCGTTGGGGGCGGGCATCAGCTTGCGCATCACCTCGATCATCACGCCGAGCGTTCCCACCGTGCCAGCCCACTGCGGCTTGAACTTTCGGCCCAGGACATCACTGGTGACCATGGCCAACTGCCGGGCGGTGAGCCGGTCGCCTGCGATGCGCAGAAAGCGCGGCGCCTTCGAGTCGAGCGCGGCGGCCGCCGTGAACCTCGCCACGTCGTCCATCGAGGTGAACTCGAGCACCTGGTCAGCGTTCTCCCAATACAAGACGCGGTTCCACTTGAAGAGAATGAAGGGTGCCTCGCCCACCAGCAGGTCCATGAACATTCCGTTGAGGATCGAGGTGGCGGCGATGGGCGCACGGTCGAGACGCTCCTGGAACTCGCGATGCCAATCGAGGTTGCGGTTCTCACCGGGTTTGAGCTGGTTGAAGTCGAGCGCGTAGTCCGAGGGGATGAAGCGCGGCACCCCGGCCGACACCGCGCCTTCCAGCAAGGCAGTCTGCGCGTCGATCATCACCTCGCGCATGCCCAGCAGGGCCGACACCACGCAGGAAGCGCCGCGGCAGGCCTTCGCGAGCTCCGTGACGTTCCACGGCTCGACCACCACGACCTCGGCGCCGTGCGTGCGCAGCAGCGCCTGTTTCTCGGGCGGGCTCGACTGCCGGGCCAGGGCGACCACCTGGGCCCCTTGTTCCCGCAGGGCCTTCACGATGCGTTCACCCAGGTTGCCGGTCGCGCCCGCGACGACGATGCGTCGTTCACTCATGGCCCTCGTTTCACCGCGCGGACCCTCGTCAGCAACCAATTCCCGGCCGCGATGTCAAAGGCTTCGCGCAAGGCAGGCGTGAGCAAATCGTTCGCGCCGAAGATTTCCGGCAATAGATTGCGCGCCGTCACGTGGAGGGGGCCGATGCGGATCGCTGCAGTTCTGTCGTTGCTCATTCCGGGCTTGGCCGGGGCGCAGGTGCCTGCCTTTTTCGACCCGCCGGAGTTCGCGGCGCGGCGCCCCCTCGAGGCCACGCGCGTCACCGTCGCCCCCGACGTCGACGGGGAACTGAACGACGAGGCGTGGAAGACGGCCGTGCCCAGCGGCGACTTCGTTCAGTACGAGCCTCGCCAGGGCGAGAAGCCCACCCACACCAGCGTCGTGCGCATGGTGTTCGACGACACCGCGCTCTACGTCTCTGCCCAGCTCGAGCAACCCGGTGGCTGGAGCGCCTTCAACCAGCGCGACATGCGCCGCGATTTCCCCACCAACGAGTGCGACAGCTTCTCCGTCATCCTCGACACGCTGGGCGACGGCCGCAATGCGTTCAGCTTCTCGGTCAATCCCTTTGGGGCACAGCGGGAAGAGCAGGTGGTCGACGACTCGTTGTTCGAGCCGAACTGGGACACCGTCTGGCGCGCTTCCACCAAACGGGATGAGCACGGTTGGCAGGTGGAGATCGCCATTCCGTGGAAGTCGCTGCGCCACGGCGGCAAGGCTGTCATCTGGGGCATTCAGTTCTACCGGCGCGAGCGCGGCAGGAACGAAGACACCGTGTGGAGCCCGGTGCCTCGCACGGTCTCCCCCTGGCGCATGCCGTACGCGGGCGTGGTCAAGGGGCTCGAGCCCGCCGACGCCTCGTTGCTCTCGCTGCAGCTGCGCCCCTACCTCATCGGCCGCCTGCAGAAGGTGGGCGATGCAGACCCCAGCATCATGCCCAGCGGGGGGGGCGAGGTGACGTGGAACCCCACGGCCTCGACCATGGTGGACCTCACCGCCAACACCGACTTCGCCGAGACCGACGTCGATCGCCGCGTGGTGAACCTCTCGCGGTTCTCCGTCTTCTTCCCCGAGCGCCGGCAGTTCTTTCTCGAATCGGCCGGCGTCTTCGCGGCGGGTTTTCAAGGCTTCCTGCAGCCGTTCTTCAGCCGGCGCATCGGGCTCAACTCAGAGGGTGAGTCGGTGCCCATCACCTTCGGTGCGCGCGCGGTGTACCGCACGCTCGAGCGCAGCGCCGGCGCGTTGGTGGTGCACACCTTGCCCACCGCCAACTCGAACGCTTCGCTCTTCGCCGTGGGGCGCTACACCCGCAACCTCGGGGCGCAGAGCCGCATCGGAGGCATGGTGGTGGTGCGCCACGACTTCGAAGGTTCGCTAAGGGAAGCGACAGACAACGTGGTGCCCGTACTCGACGGCCTGTATCGCAGCGGGCCGCTCACCGTTCAGGCGACGTTGATGGGTTCGTCGACTTCCAGCCCCAGCACGAGCGCCCGCTTCGGTTCGGCCGCCACGCTGCGGGCCGCCCTGCAGGGCAACTGGGGCAACCTGACGGTAGAGGCGCTGGGCGTCACGCCTGATTTCGAAGCGAAGACGGGCTTCGTCGCGCGCGGCGACATCATGGGCGTCGGAGGGAACGGTGGCATCGACTGGCGGCCCCATTGGCTGCCTTCGTGGCTGCGCTCGATGGGCCCGTTCTTCGAGGGCTACGCCTTCTGGGGCGTGAGCGATCAGAAGTTTCAAGAAGCCAGCGTCTACTTCTCGCCGATGTGGTTCCTGTTCAAGGGTGGCGATGAAGCCTGGCTCTTCGTCGAGAAGGCAGCCCAGGTGCTCAAAGATCCCTTCCTTCCGGTGCAGAAGGTCGAGTTCACCCCCGGTGCATACTCGTACGAGCGCATCGGTGTGGCGGCCTCGACTCAAGCGAGCCGGAAGGTCGCCGGCAGCGGTGAGATCTCGACCGGCACGTATTATTCGGCGTCGTCTTTCTCGGGCACGCTGCGTGGGTCGGTGCAGCCGATACCGCACGTGCTGGTCTCAGGCGCGTACACGTACAACCGCTTCTGGGGCACGGGCGTGCAGGCTGCGTTCGCCGAGACGCACCTGCTGCTGGTGGAGACGCGCCTGGCCCTCTCTCCCCGGCTGCAGCTCATCGGCAGCTATCAGCGAGACACCGACGGCAACGCGCAGCTGCTCAATGCACGGCTCGCGTGGGAGTTCTTGCCGCTCTCTTTCGTCTACGTGGTGGTGACTGATCGCCGCTCGGCGTATCGCGCGCCTGACTCCGAGCCCAACGAGCTGCGGGTGGTGGCGAAGGTCACGTACACCTGGCGTCCGTGACACTTGTGGCAGCGCCGTCGGTGGAGTTCTTCACCAACACAGTGGCCAGCGGCGCTCCGTTCGGCCGCATTCTCGAAGGTGAGCTGAAGTTCTCGGTCGACGACGCGCAGGTTCC
>JAYTAT010000646.1:0-1218 GCA_043737315.1 Archangium sp. | reverse complement strand
ACGAAGAGGCCGGCGAAGAGCGTCGCCGAGAACAGCGCCATCAGGTCGCGGCGAATGCGGTTCGCGAGGCGCGCGTAGACGAGGCCGGTCAGCGTGACGAAGACGGCCGACAGCACGTACATCCACGCGAGCTGGCTGCGATCACTGTGCGCGAGGAAGAGCGCGTCGCGCACGGTGCGGCCGGTGAGGAACGCGCCGACCGCGAAGAGGCTGTGAAGAAAGAGAGTGAAGGTGAGCTGGCGCTCGCCCCTTCGTACCGGCAGCACCATTTCCAGGATCCGCAGCAGCACGGCTGTAGAGACTAGCAGTGCTTGTCAGGCCCGCAGGTCACCTTCTCTTGAGCCCTGAGAGAAGCGCGCGACGCTCGTCCTTGAGGAGCGGGCGATCGCCGAACCGGGCCTCGAGATACCGCCGGGTCGCCCGGCTGAGCGGCTCTGCCAGAAGATGCTGTTCTGATTGCAACCGTTGGGTGAGCGCCTCGAGATCTTCCCCCGGCTGCTTTTGAATCTTGAGCACCTCCAGCTTGCGCTCGACGTCGACCAGGAAACCCGCGGCGGGGTGGGCACCCGAAGGCGGCCCCAGAAAACGCCGCCAGAGCAGCAGCACCAGCAGGCCCGCGACGAACGCACCGAGGATCGCCCGGGTGGGGGTTCGTTCACCGGCCGCGTCGATGGGATCGGGCTCATCTGCCGCCGATGAGGCGCCAGAGGGCGGGCGTACGAGCCGCTTCACGAAGTCCCACTGATCGATGATGGTGTAGTCGACCACGCGGGCGCGCCAGAGCTCTTCGAGTCGCTCGTACGCGTCGACCAGGCGAGCGAGGAGCGCCTGGGGCCTGCTCCCCCGGCCGCTTTCGGGCGTGGCATCGAAGGTCATCCACCCACGCACGGGCGAATAGGCCTCGACCCAGGCGTGCGCGTCGCCTGCGCGCACCACGAAACGTTCGCCGATGCGCTCGCCTCCGAAGAAGCCGCCCACCACCCGCGCCGGGATTCCCCGGGCTCGCAGCATCACCGCCAGCGCAGTCGCGAAGTGTTCGCAGTGGCCTTCTTTTCTGACGAAGAGGAAATCGGCGAGCGGGTCGTCGACTTCACCTGGCAGCTCGAGCGTGTAGTTGAGGTTGTTTCTCAGATAGCGCTCGAAGACGGGCGCCACGTCTTCCGTTTCGGTCGCCTGATCGGCCAGCCGGGCCGAAAGCGCTGCGATGCGCGGGTCGAG
>JAYTAT010000645.1:0-3376 GCA_043737315.1 Archangium sp. | reverse complement strand
ACAAGGCGCTCATCGCGGCGATGTTGCTGTCACCCGATTTCCTCTTCCGCGCTGAGTTCCGCGGCGAGGCGGTCGACGCGCGCACCGACTTCACCCGGCTCACCTCGTACGAGCTGGCCAACCGCGTCTCGTACGCCCTGCTCAACTCGATGCCTGACGACGCATTGTTCACGGCGGCAGCGGCGGGTTTCACCGGCGAGAATCAGACCCTCGAGGCCCAGGTCACGCGGCTGCTGGCGACCTCGCGCGCCCGGGCGCAGAACGAACACTTCTACCGGCAGTGGCTGCGGCTCGACCGCGTGCCCGGCTTCAACCCTTCGGCGGTGAGCGCGCTCGACCTGCACTACCCCGACAGCTCGGCGCCCCCGCTGCCCTCGAACACCGACCTCGCCCAGCTGCGGCTCGACGCCTTCGAAGAGTCGGTGGAGCTGATGTCGTACTACGCCGAGCGCGGCTCGCTCAAAGACGCCCTCTCGAGCGACGTGTCCTTCGCGCGGACGCCCGCGCTCGCCCAGCTCTACGGCGTGCAGCCGTGGGACGGCAGCGACACGCTGGTGCACTTCCCCCCAGGCCAGCGCGCCGGCCTCTTCAACCGGGCGGCGTATCTGCTCTCGGGCTACCCCGACACGAACCCGGTGATGCGCGGCGCTCGCCTGCGTGTCGAGTATCTGTGCGATGCGATGGAGCCTCCGGCCGATACCTCGCCGCCCTCGAACTACGTGCCGCCTTCGGTGCCCACCGTGCGCAACGTGGTGACGGCCAAGACCGAGATCGCCGGCAGCGCGTGCCAGGGCTGTCATCAGCACTCCATCAACCCGCTCGGTTTCCCCCTCGAGAGCTACGACGCGTTCGGCCGCTACCGCAAGCAGGAGCCGCTGCACGACATGAGCGGCGCGGTGAGCAGCTGGGCGCCCGTCGATGCCTCGACCATTCCCAACATCGATCGCAACGGCACCTCGGCGCGCGTGACCGATGGCGTCGGGCTCTCGGCACAGCTGGCCGATTCACAGCGGCTGCACGCCTGCTACGCGAAGCACACCTTCCGCTACGTGCTGGGCCGCCATGAAGCGAGCTCAGACAACTGCGCGCTGGCTCGCATGGAGCGCGCGGCCGGAACCGGTTCCCTGCGCGACGTGGCACGCGGGCTCACCCAGTCCAGAGCGTTTGCGGTCCGGCGCATGCCTTCGGGGAACTGAACCCATGAAATTCCATCGACTCAGCCGCCGGCATTTCCTGCAAGGTGTCGGCGGCGCCTCACTGGCGTTGCCGCTGCTTCCCTCGTTGATGAACCGCGCTGAAGCGCAGTCGATGACGGCGCCCCGCTTCTTCGTCAGCACCTGGGTGGGGCACGGCGGCATCAGCGCAGAGAACGTGTACCCCATCGACTCGACGGTGAGCCTCACCGACCACACGCTGACCCCCGCTACGGGCACCGAGGTGGCGCACGTCGTGAAGTCGGGGCGGCTGGTCGACCTGAAGCGCACCCACGCAGACGCGCTCTCGGCACGCAGCCAGGCCATCACCGACTTCGACGCAGGTGCGGCGCGCTTCTCGCCCCTGCTCGGCTCGTTCATCGAAGACTCGTTGCTTTCGAAGATGAACGTGCTGCGCGGCATCGACTTCCTCCACTGGGGCGGCCACACGCGCGGCTACCTGGGCAACTTCGCCAACCGCGATGGCGGCGTGGACAACGGCCTTGCCAACTCGCCGGTGCCCACCATCGACGCGGTCATCTCGGGCAGCCCGAAGTTCTACTCAGCGGGCGATCGAGCGCTGCTCAAGGCGCCGGTGCTCAACGGGGCCGGCCCGCACTTGAGCTCGTTCCGCAGCGGTACGGGCGTGGCGAACAACCCCTACCGGGTGAGCCGGCTGGGTGAGTTCTACGACCTGTTGTTCGGCGGGGTGAACACCACGCCCGGCATGCAGGTCGACCCGCGCGTCTCGTTGCTCGACCGGGTGAACCAGGATTACCGGCGCTTGAGCCGCGGCGCGTTCGGGCCCGGGCGCCGCATCAGCACCGAAGATCGCCAGCGCCTCGAGGAGTACGTCTCGGGCGTGGAGAACATCAGCGCCCGCATGCGCTCGATGGTCTCTGCAGGGTGTTCCTTGCCCACGATGGCCACAGGTCAGCGCACGCTCTACCTGCGCGAAGGCGAAGCCGATTGGGATTGGGACCAGGCCTCCCCGATGCCGCAGCAGCGCGTGGCTGATCAGAAGACGGTGCTCGAGCTGCGCAACCAGATGCTGGTCAACGCGTTCCTGTGCGGTACTTCGCGCATGGCGGTGATGTCGTTCAGCTCGATTCGCGACCAGTGGGATCCCCTGGTGTTCAACACGCCCAGCCAGTGGGAAGCCCAGCGCACCGACGCGCACGGCATGCTCTTTCACAACCACAATCTGGCCGACCGGCAGCAGTTCCTCGTCGCAAGCCAGCGGTTCTTCATGCAGTACGGGTTCATCGACCTCGTTCGGCGCATGCAGGCGACGCAGGTGCTGCCCGGCGTGACGATGCTCGATCAAGCCCTGGTGTACTGGAGCTCGGAGAGCGGCCCCAGCACGCACGACGCGAAGTCGGTGCCGGCGGTGCTCGCGGGTGGCGGTGGCGGGTATTTTTCGACCGGCAAGTACGTCGACTACACCCACCGCGCCCGCCCCATTCGCGCGCGCTACGGCAACATGTGGCTCGCTGGCATTCCGCAGAACAGAGTGCTGTCGAACATCGCGCAGGCCATGGGGCTGGCTCCGGCCGACTACGAACTCGATGACGCCCCGTATGCGACGAAGTTCCCCTCGCGGGGCGGCAAGGTGCCGGGCTACGGCGACCCTTTCGTCGAGTCGGGTGACGACAAGCTGCCCTACCCGCCCGCGATGGTGCAGGCGATGAGCGACAAGCTGCCGCTGCTCTGAGGTGGCGCCCCACCCGATGATCATCACCCGCACACGCATCGTGCTCATTCAGCACGTGCTCGAGCTGAGCGAACGCAGCAACACCGGCCGTCACGCGGCCGCGGCCCTCAGCCAGGTCGACGTGCGGGTCTTCGGCGCTAAAGACGCACCGCTCAAAGTCGACGATCTCGAAGGCGCCTGGTTGTTGTGGCCAGGAGAGAAAGAACTGACGGGTGGCGAGCCCTCGACGCTGGTCGTGCTCGACGGCTCGTGGAGTCAGTCTCGCAAGATGCTGCAGCGGGTGCCTGAGCTGCGCTCGTTGCGGCGGTGGTCACTGCCTGCGGCACCGGGGCGGCGGAGCCTGCGGGCTTCGCCTGCGGGGGGCATGTCTTCGCTCGAGGCCATCGCCGAGGCGTTGGCGGTCATTGAGGGTGAAGCAATCGGTGCGCGCGTTCGCGCGGTTCATGAGGCGCTGTTGATGAAGCAGATG
>JAYTAT010000644.1:0-3380 GCA_043737315.1 Archangium sp. | reverse complement strand
CGAGGTCCTTCTTCTCTGCCGCAGACAGGCCCTTCTTCGCGATCTCGACCTGCTGGTCGCGCGAGACACCCGGCTTCTTGAGCTCGGTGAGGGTCTTGGCTGCCGTCCAGCCGCTGCGGTCGCCAATCTCTGCCAGAATCTGCAGCGCCTGCTCGGTGCCCAGCTTGAGGTTCGGGTTGGTGCGCTTCTGCGCTTCGAACGATGCGTACAGAGTTGCCAGCTTGCGGTCGGTAATCGTGGGCATGGGGTCGTTCCTGGGCCAGTAAGAGTAGGTGCCGAATTGTCGTACATCGGCCTACGCGGTTGCGTGGCAACGGAAGAAAACCTGAAACGAGGGGTCAACACCCGCCAAACCACTGAAACAACGAGGAATGACCCACCGGCCGAGGTCAATTCACCGTCACGCTGGCGCTCGCAGACACCGAACCCTGCGCGGCGAAGACCTGCGCGCTGCCTGCTGCGATGCCGGTGACCAGCCCCTCACTGCCGCCCGCGTTGCTGACCTGCGCGACGGCCACATCGGTGCTGCTCCAGGTGACCGAGGTGGTGAGGTCTTGCGCCGAGCCGTCGCTGAAGGAGCCCGTCGCGATGAGCTGCGAGGAGCCCGCGACGCTCAACGTGAGGGACGACGACGAGAGGCCCAGGGCCACCAGCACCGCGGGCGTGACGGCGTGTGCGGCGCTGCCAGTGATGCCCTGGTGAGTGGCGCTCACGGTGAGGTTGCCCACGCCCACGGTGGAGAGCAGGCCGCGGCTGCCATCGGCGTTCGACACGATCGCCACCGTTGAATCATCGGTCATCCACGTGGCGAGCCCGGTGAGCACCTGGGTGGTGCCGTCGTTGTACGTGCCGATGGCGATGAACTGCCGGCTGTAGCCGAGCGCGGTGCCACCGGAAGGGGGTGTGAGCGCGATGCTCGAGAGCGCGTTCTGAATGACCACCAGGTTCGCCGCGCGCACGAAGCCCCCGAAGGTGGCACTGATGGAAGTCGTGCCGGTGCTCAGCGTGGTGGCGAGGCCGCGGCTGCCGTTCGCGTTCGAGATGCTGGCGACCGACGCGTTCGACGAGGTCCACGCGACCTGCGTGGTGAGGTTCTGCGTGCTGGCGTCGGTGTACGTGCCGGTCGCGGCGTACTGGCGCACCGAACCGAGCGAAGCGGTGCTGCCCGCGGGGTTGATGCTCAGCTGGCTGAGCTGCGCGGCGGTGACGGTGAACGGTGTGCTGCCGGTGATGCCCGAGAGCGTGGCCGAGATGGAGACGGACCCGACCGCGGGGGTGCTGCCCAGGCCGCGGCTACCGTTCGCGTTGGAGACCGAAACCTTCGCCGGGTCTGAGCTTGCCCACGTCACGCTGCTGGTGAGCTCGGCAGTGCTGCCGTCGGAGAACACGCCCATCGCGACGAACTGCTGCGTGAGGCCCTTGGGACGCGACACGTTCTGCGGCGTCACCTGAAGCTGCTGCAGCACCGCCGCGGTCACCTCGAGGGTGACCTGGGCGCTGATGGCTCCGACGTTCGCGCTGATGAGCACGCTGCCGGTGCGCGACGTGCTGATCACGCCAGCGGACACGGTGGCGATGGTGGCATTTGAGGTGTTCCAGCTCGCGCTCGAGCTCAGGTTCTGCGTGCTCGAATCAGAGTAGAGGCCGGTCGCGGTCAGCGAGGTGCCCAGGCCCGCGGCCACGGAAGGCGATGGCGGCGTGAGCGTGAGCTGCTGCAACACCGCGGGGGTCACGGTGAGCTGCGTCGTTCCCGCAAACGAACCCTGCGTCGCGGTGATCGTCGCGGCGCCCGGGTTGACGGCTTGCACGAGGCCTTCGCTGCCGGCCCCGTTCGAGACCTGCGCGCGGGTGGTGTCGCTGCTGGTCCAGGTGACCTGAGCGGTGAGGTCGACCGTGGTTCCGTCGGTGTACACGCCGGTGGCGGCGAGCTGCAGCGTGAGGCCGCGAGGCACCGAAGGACTCCCCGGCGTGACGCCGATCGACACGAGGACCGCAGCCGTGACCGTGAGCGTCGAGGCGCCGCTGATGCTCCCGACCGTGGCGGTGATGGCGCTGTTGCCGACGCCCAGCGCGCGCGCGCGGCCGCGGCTGCCGTCGGTATTCGAGATGCTCGCGATGGCGCCATCACCTGCGCTCCACGTCACCTGCGGCGTCAGGTCGCGGGTGGTGCCGTCGCTGAACGTGCCGGTGGCGGTGAACTGCAGCGAAAGGCCCTTGGCGATCGAGGGCGTGACCGGCGTCACGGAGATGCCGGTCAACGCTGCGGGGGTGACCGTCAACGTGGAGTTCGCCGTGAAGCCCTGCAGTGAGGCCGAGATGGTGGTGACGCCTTCGAGCAGCGCCGTGGCCTGGCCTCTGGTCCCTGCCGCGTTGGAGATGGTGGCGATGCCCGGGTTCGAGCTGCTCCACGTGGCTGATTCGCTCACCTGCGCCGTGCTGCCATCGGAGAATCGACCCATCGCCACGAAGGCTTGCTGCAAACCTTTGGGCAGGGCCGCGGGAGCAGGCGCGAGCTCGATGGCTTCGAGCAGCGCTGCGGAGACCACGAAGTTCACCTGGCCCGTCACGCTCAGCGCCTGCGCTGAGATCACCACTGACCCCTGCGCGCGCGCGCTCACCAACCCGAGGCTCGAGACGGTGGCCTTCGACGGATCTGCGCTCGACCAGCCGACGAAGTCCGTGAACGGTTGCGTGCTGCCATCAGAGAAGAGGCCGGTGGCGGTGAGGGGCTGGGTGAAGCCCGCAGCGGCGGTGGCCATGGCCGGGGTGACCTGAATGGTCGTGAGCGTCGCGTTGGTGATGGTGAGCGACACGTTGCCGGCGACGCCGGAGCAGGTGGCGGTGATCACCACCACGCCCGCGGAAATCGCCAAGACGCGACCTCGCGTACCGGCCGCGTTGGAAACCGTCGCGAGGGGGCTACCGCTGCTCCAGGTGCAGCTCGCGGTGATGTCCTGCGTGTCGCCGTCGCTCCACACGCCGGTGGCGCTCAAGGTGATGCGTGTCTGCTTGGCGATGCGGGGTTGCGGCGGGGAGATCTGCACTTCAGTCAGCGTGGCGGCCGTCACCACCACAGGCGTGGTGCCCGTGATGGCGCCGAACGCTGCGCTCACGGTGGCCGAGCCCTGGCTCAGCGCGCTGCCCTGGCCCGCGAGCCCCGCCGCGTTCGACACCCCGAGCACGTTGGGGGCAGAGCTGCTCCAGGTGACCTGCGTGGAAAGGTTTTGTGCAGAGCCATCGCTGTACCGGCCGGTGGCCACGAAACGCTGGCTGGCGCCGAGCGGAATCGAAGGTGAGGTCGGCGTCACTTCGATGGTCGTCAAGGTCGCGGGTGAAACGGTGACGATGCTCGAGGCGCTCTGACTGCCGAGCTGGGCGTT
>JAYTAT010000643.1:0-3382 GCA_043737315.1 Archangium sp. | reverse complement strand
AAGCGAACGGCAGCTCGCGGTGCACCCGCGCGTTCTGAAGCGAGCGGCCGAAGCTGGTATTCCAGAAGCGCTCCACCCAGCCGAGCGCCTCTTCGGTGAGCGCCAGCCCTGCGGTGCGTTTGACCTCTCGCAGGGCCTGGCCCAACGAAGGCGTGGCGATCGCATCGGGGGGCGTCAGCTCGAGCAGCCGGTGCACCGCGGTGCCGCGCTCCCGAACGTCTTCGTCGCGGGAGGTCTCTTCGTCGAGCCACTCGCCGCGCACGCCCTCTTCGGACAAACCGACCTGGTGCGCGAAATGAAAACGTCGCCGGCACGACACCAGGTCTTGCAGCTGGGTGACGGGCAGAACGAGGGCCGCAGTGGTGCTCGCGCGTGGGGCGCGCACCTTTGCGATCAGCGCGGCCACTTCTTCCCGCGAGCCGGGCACCACCTTCGCAGGCTCGGGTTTGCGAAGGGCGAGCGCGGCCACATCGAGATGTTCGGACCGCTCGCCTGAGACGCGCAGGGCGAAGAAGGCGCCGAGGTCGTGAGCCCACGTGTTCACCGTCGAAGCTGACGGCCGCAGCCCGAGCACCAGGCGATCCCTCGCGCGGGTCATGGCCACGTAGAGCAGGCGCAGGTTCTCTGCCCGCGCACGACGTGAGAGCTGGTTGCTGATCTCGGTGGCCGAGCGCGATCGGAACTCGGTCGCACCTCGGGGCCGCACCACGCTCAGCCCGAGGGTGCGGTCGAAACGCACCGCGGCGGTCTCGTTGCGCGGCAGGGTGGGCAGGTCAGGCAACACCACGATGGGCCACTCGAGCCCCTTGGCCTGGTGCACCGTGCACAGGGTCACCGCCTCGAGATCGAGTTCGTCGACGACCTCACCTTGCGCTTCTTTCGGGGCGTCGTCGGCCAGCTCGAGCAGCTCGCGGGCGAAGGCCGAGACCCCCACCCCCCGGCTCTCGCGCGTGGTCGCCAGCACCAGCAGCTTGTCGAGGTTGGCCAACGCCTGTTCTCCGAAGGGTCCGGCGGCGACCGAGACGCGGTACTCGAAGACCTCGAGCACCACCCTCAAGAGCGAGCGCAGCCCCAGGCGATCCCGTTCGGCTCGCAGCGCCGCGTAGCGCTCTTTGAAGGCGCGCACCCGCTCGGGAAGTTCAGGCAGATCGACCAGCAAGACCCGCCGACTGTCGAGCTGCCAGCGATGGGACCCGTCGCGGGGGCGCGCGAGGCCCACCCATTGCGCATCGGTCAGGCCGACCAGCGGCGAGCGCAGCACCGCCGAGAGCGAGATCGCGTCGTCGGGGTCGGCCAACACCGCGAGCAACGAAGCCAGATCGACGATTTCCTGGGCGCCGTAGAAGCCGCGGCCGCGCACCACACGATGCCGCACGCCGTGCCGCACCAGCGCCTGGCGGTAGACCTCGAGCTGGGTGAAGCGCTGAAAGAGCAGCGCCACGTCGCCCCCCCGCGCAGGCCGCTCCAGCTCGTCTTTGCCTTCGAGCACCGTCCACCCGCCACTCAGGCCATGGCTCAGCGCGCGCGACACGGCGTCTGCATCGGCGGCGCGCTGGGCCTGGGCGTCGAGTTTGTCGGCGCCCCGCCTCGAGTCCTCCAGTTGGAGCAGCGCGATCCCCCGGGGCGCGCGCTGGCGCACCGCGGTGAGATCGTCCTGCGCGGGCGCGTAGACGACCTCGAAGTCGGTGGGCGGGTCGCTGGCCGCCTTCGGGCCGAGCGCCCGGGTGAAGCCCGCGTTGAGCACGTCGAGCAGGGGCGCGGTGGATCGGCGGGACTGGCGCAGGTACGCCCGGCCGCCTCCGTTGGCTTCGATGGCACGCGCCATCACCTCGAACACGCTGACGTCGGCGCCGCGGAACTCGTAGATGGACTGTTTGCGATCGCCCACCACCGCGAGGAAACCGCGCTCCTGCGGAAGCTGAACGATCTCGTGGTGCTGGGCCTCGAAGGCTTGCGAGACGGGGCGCGGGCCGCCCTGGCGTTGTTCGGCCAGCAGCAGCACCAGCTCGAGCTGCAGCCGGTTGGTGTCCTGGAACTCGTCGACCAGGAGCGCCTTGAAACGCCGCTGCGCGTCGACGCGCGCTTCGGGGTAATCACGCAGCAGGTTGCGCGCCTGAACGAGCAGCCCGGTGAAGTCGAGCACCCCGCGCGAAGTGAGCGCTTCTTCGTGCGCGGTGGCCACCTCGACGAGCAGGGCGCGCACCTCGGCCTCGAAGGGGGCCACCACGCAGGCGCCGTAGATCTGCGCGATCGCCTCGACCGCGTCACGCAGGTGCTGCCAGCCATGGACCTTCTTGAGCGCCTCGCCCAGCCGCTGGTGCTCGGTCTCGAAGTTGTCCCAGGTCAGGCCCAGCGCGATGCCCATGGCCACCGGGTGGCGCTCGCGTTGTTGGGGCTTGGAGGCCTCGACGTTGCGGAGCTGCGAATTGAAGGTCTCGAGTTCGGTGGTGAAGAGCGCGCGCAGCATTTTGCCGTCGGCGACAGGCACGTAGTCGGGCTGCACGCCTTCTTCGCGGATGCGGGTGGCGATGGGCACGAGGCCCTCGACCAGCCGGCCGAAACCGATCTCGGCGATCAGCGTGCGCAACGAGCTGCCGCGCTCGACCCGGCCCAGCAAGGTTCGTTCGACGAGGTCGCGCAACAGCGAGCGGGCGTCGCGTTCGTCGAGCAGCTCGAAGTGCGCGGAGACGCTGGTGTTGGGTGGGGCGCGCCGGAGCAACTGCGTGCACAGCGAGTGGAAGGTGCCGATGGTGGCGGCTCCCAGCTCGTCGCGGATCGCACGCCAGCGGCGTGAGGGCGGAAAGTTCAGTCCTGCGGCTTCGAACGATTCGTGCAGGGCGGGCTCGTCTCCGCGGCCTTCAGCGAGGCCGTCGAGGCGTTCGCGCAGGCGGCTGCGCATTTCGTCGGCGGCCTTTTCGGTGAAGGTGAGCAGACCCAACTCGGAGCAGGCGATGGGGGCGTGTCCGGTGCGCGCGCCGCCCAGCAGGTGCAGGCACATGGTGACGAGGCTGTAGGTCTTGCCTGCACCGGCGCCGGCGAGGATGGCGAGGTTGCGCTCGAGGCGCAGCCCGGCCGGAAGCTCGATCTCTCCCTCTGCCACCGACGGAGGAGAGGGTCGGGGTGGGGGGCCCAGCGCCTCGACTGGAAAAAGAAAACCGTCACCTCGAGGGACTTCGTGAGGCGCGACCGCCCCCACCCCCTCGGGAAGAGGGAGCACAGGCGCTCGGGGCGAAAACAGGTCGAACTGATCGGCGCTGGCCGCCTTGTTCTTCTTGCGGCTCATGCATCCTCCGCGAGCTGCCGCTGCGAGATGCGGCACACCGGCTTCAACTCGCAGTACGCGCAATCCACCGGGCGCGGCCCGAAGTCACCCATTCGCAGC
>JAYTAT010000642.1:0-3386 GCA_043737315.1 Archangium sp. | reverse complement strand
GCAACGAGCTGGTCTGCCGCGAGGAGAACCAGGTGCGCAAGCAATGGCCGGGGGGCATCGCGTCTTGCATCAACGACGCGAGCCGTCGGTGCCCATCGAAGCCCCACGCGTACGAGGTGGTTGCCACGAGCATCACCAGCAAAGACCAGGTGCGCGCCATGGTCACCGCGGTCAATGCAGGTACTTGTCGGAGTCGCCGCCGACGTTGCGCCGGCCCCCGTCGATGCCCTTCAAGTGCGCCGAGCGCTTCTTGAGGTCACGATCCAACTGCCACGAGCGGAAGCGCAGCCACAGCAACCCCGGCTGAGCACCGCGCATGTAGAAGTAGGTGAAGAGCAGGCCAAAGGCCTCGGGCACCACCGTCGCCAGGCCGGCAAAGGCGGCGTTGAGCAGCACGAACCCCGCGCCGATCGCCGCGAGCACGTTGCCGGTCACCGCGGCCCCCCAGAAGTTGGTCTGACCGCGGCCGATCTGCAGGCCGTAGGCGACCCACAAGGACCCCGTGAGCACCATGCCGCCGGGGTACGTCTGCCGCAGGCCCGGCACCACCAACGCGATGAGCACCGTCGCGATGCCCGCGAGCACCACCACGCCCAGCGAGAACCACACGAAACGTTTGCGGCCCCAGGTCGCCTCGACGCTGCCGCCGAGGTTCCAGAGAATCAAGGCTCCGAAGATGACGCCGATGGGCGAGGTCTCCACGAAGCCGTAGGTCAACACCTGCCAGACGAAACCCTGAAAGACCAGCTCGGGCGTCAGGGGAATGATGCCGTACAGAGGCCTGATGACCGCGACCGCGACCGAGACCGCGACCACCGCGATGGCCATGGCTCCCGCTGCACTCCGGATCGCAGGCATGCGGAAGTTGAGCTGCGCCATCGAGGTGCTCCTTTGTGATTAACGCGGCTTGTAGAACAGCGTCATCGTGAGGCAGTGAAACTCCTTGTCGGAGCTCTGCGTCACTTCTTTATCGATAACCTCGAGCGTCGGGTTTTCCTTGAGCCAGTTCGTAATCTTCTCGCCCATCACTTCGCGGTCGCGCGCGAGCGTCGTCGAGAACACCTTCACACCCGTGAATTGCGGAATCGCCATGACTTGTATTTCCCTCGCCCAGAAATGAGCTCAATGAGCCGGGGTCCCTCCCGGCACTTTCTGCGCAGGTGACATGCCCGTTTCCGTGCGCCGCTTCAATGGGTCACTGCGAAACCGGGGGGAGATCACCTGGGAATTCGATCAACGAATGCCAGCAGCCCTGGCTCGGTAGTTCTCGCAGACCGAAGGCTCCTTGCAGGAAGGCCCGATGCCGTCGGGGTGAGCGACGAAGGGGGTCTTCTCCGATTCCTCGGCGCCACACAGGCTGCACTTGCGTTTGCGGTTCTTCCGCTCGGTGCGCCGCTCTTCGGCGAGCTGCTTGGCGCGATCGCGCAGTGCCTTCGCATCAGGAACGTTCGTCACATGGCCTCCACGAGAACTGCGATGCCCTGCCCGCCGCCAATACACGCGCTGCCCACGCCGTACTTCAGGCCCCGGCGTTTGAGTTCGTACAACAGATGAAGCGTGATGCGTGCGCCTGATGCAGCGAGCGGGTGACCGATGGCGATGGCGCCCCCGTCGACGTTGGTGCGATCGCGCGGCAAGCCCAGCTCTTTCTCGACGGCCAGGTACTGCGGCGAGAAGGCCTCGTTGACTTCGAAGAGATCGATGTCGCTCAACTTGAACTCAGCGCGCTCCATCAGCTTGCGGATGGCGGGGGCCGGGCCGATGCCCATGATGCGGGGGTCGCAGCCGGTGGTCGCCCAGTTCACCAGGCGGCCGATGGGCTTGAGACCCTTCTTGTCGGCAAACGTTCGGGTCGACAGCAACGCTGACGCCGCGCCGTCATTGATGCCCGAAGCGGCGCCGGGGTGAATCAGGCCGTCCTTCTTGAACACCCTGGGCAACTTCTTGAACCCTTCGAGCGTCGACTCGGGGCGCGGGTGCTCGTCTTTGGCGAACACGGTGACGCCCTTCTTCGACTTCAGCTCGACGGGCGCGATCTCCGCTGCGAAACGGCCGGCCTCGTGAGCGGCCTGGTAACGCTGCTGGCTGAGCAGGCTGAAGGTGTCGACCTCGTCCTGGCTGAGCTTGTACTGCTCGGCGAGGTTCTCGGCGGTCATGCCCATGGGCAGGTTCGGGTACGTGTCGAAGAGGCCCTGCATCAGGGTGTCTTCCAGACCGCTCTTTCCAAGGCCAATGCCCCAACGCGCACCCCGAACGATGTGCGGCGCCTGGCTCATCGACTCGGTGCCGCCCGCGAGAATGCAGTGTGCCTGCTCGGTGAGCATCATCTCGGCGGCGGTGATGTAGGCCTGAAAGCCCGAGCCGCAGAGGCGGTTCAAGGTCAGCGCACCCACGTTCACCGGCACGCCCGTCTTCAAGCCGATGTGCCGCGCGAGGTAAATCGCGTCGGGGCTGGTCTGCATCACGTTGCCGTAGACGACGTGGTCGACGTCTTCGGCGCTCACCTTCGACTGCGCCAGGGTGGCCTTCGCGGTTTCCACGCCGAGGTCGGTGGCCGACACATCCTTCAGCGCGCCGCCGAAGGTGCCGAACGCCGTCCGCTTGCCTGCGAGAAAGAAGATCTCTTCGTGCTTCGATGCGCTCTTCATTTTGGTTTTTGTTTTTCCCGTCAGGCGACGAGCCTGAACAAAGCGGCGCCCACCATGCCAAGTGCGCCCAGCGTCCACAACAGTCCAACTGCATGCTGTTGACGCAACTCAGGTTTTCCCGATCGCGAATACCACTCGCGGGCGGCGACGACGCGATCTTCGATGGTCTTGAGGTCGCGGGGCTTGCCAATTTCAGGCAGGCGACGCAGGTGCGCTTTGAGCAAACGTTCGGGCGCAGCGCCGTCGAGCCCCCCTGCCAGATACGCACCGGGCACTTCGAACGAGAGCCTTCGGTAGTTCGCGGTGATCACGAAGCCGCGATCTGACTGCGTGAAGAAGACGAGGTGCTCATGCCCGTCGCGGCCCACGCTCAACGAGGCGACCACCGGCTGCGTGGGGTGTTTCGCGTCGAGAAACCAGCGCGTCGACACGGCGAGCGGCACCCTCTCGCTGTGCGCGCCCAGCAGCGTGAACCCCAGCTTCTTGAGCTCGCCCCACGCGTCTTCCAATTCGAGGGGCACCTGCGTCACGTCGGCGGGCGTCTCTACTTCGACCCTGACGGCCTGAGGCCGCACGCAGAGCACCGCGCGCCATGCTTGAAAGCGCAGCAACACCAGGGCGCCCACGAGCGCGAGACCAGCAATGAGGGGGGAGTCGGTCGGCACGGCGGGCCCGTTGTAACGGCGATCGCAGCGTTTTGCCCCTTGAGAGTCCGCGTGGAGCGTCCGTGCGCCGTCT
>JAYTAT010000641.1:0-3388 GCA_043737315.1 Archangium sp. | reverse complement strand
AGACGCGCTGAGCCGGGCGAACAACGAGGGGCTGCTCGCCACCAGCGGCGCTTTTCTTCTCGGTGAGTTCGAGAAGGGCACGAAGCACACGCTGCACCGCAACGAGCAATTCGCGGCGATGAAGCCGGTGTTCGAGCGGGTCGAGGCGAAGCTGCTCACCCCCAATGAAGCGGTCAAAGCGCTGCTGGCCGATGAGGTCGACGTGGTGCCTTCGTTGACGGCTGAGGGCTACCAGCTGCTCAAGGGTGATCGAAGGGTCGCGGTGCTGGAGCAGCCAGGCGAGCTGCTCTTTGTGCTGGTGCCTCAGTTGAGCAAACCCCCGTGGGATTCATTGGCAGCGCGGCAAGCCTTGCTGGGCGCGTTGGATCGCCAAGCCATGGTGAAGGTGCTCGAGCCGATGCCCACTCGCGTGGCCTGGGGCTGGCGCGCAGAGCCGCAGCTCACCTTGCCCAGAGCACCGCCGTTGAGCTCGCTGGGCCTGACCCGGGTGAAGCTCAACGTCTCGAAGATCCGCGCTGAGAACGAGACGCACGCAGTGCTTGCCCGGCTCATCGAGGCAAACCTGAAGGCGGCCGGCCTCGAGGTGGAAGTGGTGCAGGAGGATCAGCTGGACGAGGCCGTGCAGCGTGGTGAGTTCGAGGGGCTGGCGTTGTTGGGTCGCGATACGAGGTCGCCTGCGCGGTTCATGAACGTGGTGGCCCCCGATGGAAGTCCTGACCTGACGCGGGCCGCGGGGCCGCACTACGACGACGAGATGGCGGAGCGCTGGGAGGCCCTCGACGCTTCGCTCTACACCGAGCGGAGGAGTTCGCTGGAAGGCCACATGCAGCGGGCGTGGTTTGCGAGGTTGCCCATGCTGCCGCTGGTACTCACCTCTCGACTGGCCGCGGTGCGCGCTGAGCTGGAAGGCCCTGAGTGGGGTCAGGCCGATTCGCTCTGGTGGAACGTGTCGGAGTGGCACACGAAATAGACGCTCAATAGGAGAACAGGGAGCGCGAACGAGAGCCCCCGACAGGAGCGATGACACTCGTGGAGGGGGGGCACGTGACGACGACGTACTGGTTCATCTTGATTGGCTGCCTGATGTTGGCGCGCGGCATGGCCTCGACGAGCCTTTCCCGGCTGCCGTTCACCTCGAGCATCATCTACCTGGGCATCGGCCTGTTGCTGGGCCCCATGGCGTTCAACATCTTCGCCTTCGATGCCCGCGCGCAATCGCACCTGCTGGAGACGCTCACCGAAGTGGCCGTGCTGATCTCGCTCTTTTCGGCGGGCGTGAAGATGCCGGTGCCCTTGACGCGCAAACGCTGGGCGCCGGCCTTTCGCCTCGCGTGGGTTTCGATGACCTTGAGCGTGGGGCTGGTGGCTGCCTTCTCGTACGTGGTGTTGGGGTTGCCCCTGGGCGTGGGCGTGTTGCTGGGGGCCATTCTCGCGCCGACCGACCCGGTGCTCGCCACCGACGTGCAGGTGCGTCACGCGGATGATCGCGACCAGCTGCGCTTCACGCTCACTTGTGAGGCCGGCATGAACGACGGCTCGGCCTTCCCCTTCGTGATGCTGGGGTTGGGTTTGTTGGGCGTGCACGAGCTGGGCGACTTCGCCTGGCGCTGGGTGCTGGTCGACGTTCTCTGGGCCACGCTCGCGGCGGTCGCCATCGGCGTGCTCGGGGGCGCGGGGCTGGGCCGGTTGGGGTGGAAGCTGCGGGGTCGGGAGCCGAAACACGAAGTGCTGGATGATCTCGTCGGGCTCGGGCTCATCGCCGTCGTGTACGGGCTGAGCGTGGTGTTTTCGGCGTGGGGCTTTCTGGCGGTGTTCTTCGCAGGCGTCGCGTTGCGGCAGACAGAGCTGGTGCTTTCCGGCGCGCACAAGGATCGACAGGGGTTACTCGTGCCCGAACCGGTCAAGCCCGACGCGCCGCTCAGCGTGAGCGCAGAGTCGCTCGTCTTCAAGGAGCACCTGGAGCGCCTCTCAGAGCTGACGCTCGTGCTGCTGCTGGGCGGCATGGTCTCGACCCATGACTGGACCACGCGAGCGGTGGGCACGGCGTTGTTCCTGTTCATCGTGGTGCGGCCGGTGAGCGTGATGCTCGGGCTGCTGGGCTCGGGCACCTCGATGCGGGTGCGCAGCATCGCCGCGTGGTTCGGCGTCAGAGGAATAGGGTCTGTGTACTACTTGATGTACGCAATGAATCACGGCCTGCCCCGCGAGCTGGATACAGAGCTGATTCAGATCACCATCGTGGTGGTGATGCTCTCGATCATCGTTCACGGCACGAGCGTCAAGCCGTTGCTCGACCGGTTCTGGCGAGCCCGAACCACCGCGCCTTCGCGCAGTTTCAGCGCGAAGCCCTGAATCGAAATCCAAGTCGTGGTGCCCACCGCACGCGGTCTTTATTCGAGGAACAGAGCACTCGTTTGCCACGCTCAGAGTGACTCGATTTTTTGGTCACTTTGATTGAACTTTGCCGCGCTCCGGCCGACAGACGCTGCGACCCGTTGCAAAGAGGCGAACCCGCCGGTGGCGCGGAAGGTGCCTGGGGGTGGTCCTCACCGTTCAAAAGGAGTTCACAGTGAAGCAATTCGTAAACCTCAAATCCCTCTGGTGGTTGATCGCCGCAGTCTAGGCGGGGTGCAGCGTGGGGTCGGAAACCACGCAGCAGACGTCTCAAGGGCTCTCGGCGCTTCCGTCGGAACCCGCGCCCGTCCTGCTCGGTAAGGCCGGCACTTTTGCCATTCTCAGCAAGACCGGCATCACCAACGTCTATGCGTCGGCCGTCACGGGCAACGTCGGGACGAGCCCCATCACCGGAGCGGCGCTGCTGCTCTCGTGCTCCGAGGTCACCGGGCAGATCTTCACCGTCGATGCCGCAGGTCCTCTTCCGTGCACCACCACCGATGCCACCTTTCTCACCAGCGCGGTCCTCGACATGGAGCTCGCCTACGATGACGCCGCAGGTCGACCCTCGCCTGACTTCGTCGAACTGGGCGCCGGCGAGATTGGTGGCCTGACCCTCACGCCTGGCCTCTACAAGTGGGGCAGCGGCGTGTTGATCACCAACGACGTCACGCTCACCGGTGGCCCCAACGATGTCTGGATCTTCCAGATCGCCGGCACGCTCGCCCAGGCCAGCGGTGCCCGCATCACGCTCGCCGGCGGCGCCCGCGCGAAGAACATCTTCTGGCAGGTCGCAGGGGCCGTGAGCCTCGGTACGACCGCGCACTTCGAGGGCGTCGTGCTGACCAAGACGATGGTGGCCGTGAAGACCGGAGCGTCGGTGAACGACGACTCCTCGCGCAGACCGCTGTGACGCTGCAGATGAACTCAGTGACCGCTCCGGCGAACTGAAGCCCGGCTGCCGCAGTGCTCGCGGGGTGTGGCCAGGTTCGGC
>JAYTAT010000640.1:0-1225 GCA_043737315.1 Archangium sp. | reverse complement strand
GGGGTGTGCTGTCGGTGCGCGCCGCGCTCAGCGCGCCCCCTGGCTCGACGCTCGTGACCGTCAAGTCGAAGCAGGGCTTAGCCACCTTGCAAGTCAACGTGAAGGCTGCGCCCACCTTGAGTCTGGTGCGTGGCCTGGGTCAGCGGAGATCGATCGTCGCCTTCGAAACGGTGTCGAACTTCGTGGCGTGGGTCAAAAACGACGGCACGGTGATGCAGCGCTCCGGGGGCGTGACCGCACCGGTCGCCGGCTTGAGCGACGTCAGAACGATTGGCGCCGGCTACGCGGTGACGAACGAGGGTCGGCTCTACTCGTGGCTGAATTCACCCGCACCCGTGCTGGTGCAGGAGGGTGTGGTCGACGTGAACACTGAATACGGGCCGGCGCTGGCGCTGCTCGACGATGGCCGCGTGGTCGACCTGGTCAAGGGTGAAGCGCTCCCCGGCGTGAGCGACGTGGTCGCGCTTCGGGTCTCGGGCTTCTCGCAGTTCATCGGTGGCGGCGCTCAGTACAGCCGCACCAACCGGTACTTCTTGAAGACCGATGGCACCGTCCTGCTGCAGGACCTCGTGGAATACATCTCGCAGCCGCCAGTGCCTGCGCCGACGTCGACCACCACCCTCTTCGCTGCCGGCGTGAAGGACGTTACGTCGGCGGGGTTCGTGCAATCGGCTGACGGCCGGGTGCTGTACGGCAATTTGCTGGTTCACGACTTCGAGGCGAAGAAGATCGCCAGCCTCCCGCGCATCGCCATGCAGACGAATGGAAGCACGTTGACCACGAGCCGCACGGGTCTCGCGCTCTTTTCAGACGGGGCGCTGTGGGCCAGCAGCGCGGTCAGCACCAGTGGCTCGAATCAGCAGGGCGCGCCGACCTTCACCCAGAACGCGACCCAGCTGCCATTGCGCGCGCCCAACGACGTCCCCATCGAAGACTTCGAGGTGGTGGGGCCCCAGGTCATCATCTTCACCCGCGAGGGTGTGTTCATCACCGGCGGCTCTGGCGGCTTCGTCCCGGCCGACTTCCCAGACTTGCGGCGCTAGATGTCTATGCCTCGAAGGGCGCGCGCTGTCCTGGAAACCCTTGGAAGGAAAGGCGTGCGGTGTGCCTTCGTGACGGTGCTGTTTGCTGGCCTGGCAACCGCCGCGGGTGAGGTGCTCGTCGATGACTTCGAGGGCCCCAACCGGCTTCTGGCAGACGCGCCGCCCGGACCCTGGGCGAACCT
>JAYTAT010000639.1:0-3392 GCA_043737315.1 Archangium sp. | reverse complement strand
CCCGGTGGTGGTGGCGAAGCCCGTCGATCCGAAGCCCCCTGTCGCCGTGGAAAAGGTGAAGCTCAACTTCACCAGCACACCCGACAAGGCCGACGTGTCAGAAGGCGACATTCTGCTGGGCGTCACGCCGCTCGTGCTGCACCGCACGCCGGGTGAAGTCACCGAGCTCACTTTTTCTGCCAGGGGCTTCATGCCGGTGACGCGCAAAGTGCGCTTCGACTCTGAGCAAACGATTCCCATCGAGCTCGAGAAGGACAAGAAGGTCACCGGGCCCAGGAAGCCCAAGCAGCCCGGCCTCGCAGACGATCCGTATTCGCAAGAAGAAGACCTGAAGGACTCGCCGTTTTAAATGCCCATGATCCCAGCCCTCCTGATCGCCCTGCTGCTCGCAGCCCCCAAGCCCGCTCCCGCCGCCGCCCCGGATGAGAGTGGCGATGTGAAGAAGGCCAAGGATCTCTTTCAGTCAGGCCAGAAGCTCTACAAGCAGGCGCGTTACGCCGAGGCGATCACGAAGTTCGAAGAGGCCTATCTGGTGCGCCCGCACCCGGTCATCTACTTCAACATCGGCAAGTGCTGGGAGCAGCTGGGCGAGACCGCGAAGGCCCTGCGCGCGTACCGCGACTACCTGCGGCTGGCGCCCGACGCGAAAGACAAGGAGACCGTCTCTGACGCCATCGCCAACCTCGAGCGCCGCCTGCGCGAGAAGGGCATGCAGCAGCTGATGGTGTTCGCCGACCCGCCCGCCGCGCGCATCGCCGTCGACGGTAAAGACCTGGGCAGCTCGCCCGCTTCGGTCGAGCTGATCGCCGGCAACCACACCCTGGTCGTCACGGCCGATGGTTTCGAGAAGGTAGAGCGCTCGTTCGTGATGCAGACCACCCGCGCGACCGAGATGACCATCTCTCTGCGCCCCGCGGCTGTTCCCGCCCAAGAGCCGGTGGCCAGCGACGCGCCGAAAGCCGAGCTGAAGACCACCACTGAACCTGGCAACCCGCCGCCCACGCCGCCGCTGGTGGTCACGCCGGTAGAAACGAAGAAGGGCCGTTTGTGGACCTACGTGGCCGGTGGCGTCGCGGTCGCAAGCCTGGGCGCTGCGGTCGGCCTGGGGTTGGGCTCGAATATCGAGATGGAGAAGTTCACCAAGCCCGCGGATGGAATGGCTCACCCCGTCGGCGAAGTGCAGACCAGATTCGACGCGGCCAATAAGTCGGCCACTGACCTCGCCACAGGCGCCAACGTGGCTTACGGCGTCGCAGGCGTCGCTGCCGCCACCGCGATCGTCCTTTTCTTTCTCGAGAAGTGAAGAACCCCATGACCAACCGAATCTGGCTGCCTTGTTGTCTGGTGCTCGTGGCCTGTCAGCCCGTCGTCACCGGTGCGCCCTGCATCACCAGCGCGAATTGTCCCGAGGGCCAGGTTTGCTCGGGCGACTCGTGTGTGGCCAACGACGGCGGCGCAGTCATGGGCGGTGGCAGCGGCGGCGGATCGATGGGTGGGGGTGGCGGCTCACAGGGCGGCGGGTCTGGAAATGACGGCGGGTTCGACGCGGGCATCGTCGAAGGCCCCGACGGCACCTGCGCCGACGGCATCGACAACGACAACGACGGCGAGCTCGATTGCGCTGACGCCGACTGCGCCAGCAAGACCTGTCGTGCAGCGGGCGGCGCCTGCGGTCTGGCCGAAACGTGCACCGGGGGCGCCTGCCCCGCTGATGAAAAAGTTCAGCCCGGCATCAGCTGCCGCGCCGCCTCCGACGCGGGCTGCGACGTTGAAGAGCTGTGCGATGGCACCACGAACGACTGCCCCGTCGACGAGTTCGCGGCGATGGGTACCAGCTGCCGTGGGGCGACCGGCGACTGCGACAGCCCCGAATCGTGCACCGGTTCTGGCCCTGCGTGCCCGGCCGATTCGTTCGCGTCGGCTACCACGGTCTGCCGGGCCGCCGCGGGCGATTGTGACGAGGCCGATTTTTGCTCAGGCACCACGCCGACCTGTGGCACCAACGAATTCAAGGTCAACACCGAGGTCTGCCGCGGCTCGAGTGGCCTGTGCGACCCGGCCGAGACCTGCACCGGTTCGTCGGCCGCGTGTCCCTCCGATAAACTGAACGGCAGCACCGTCGAGTGCCGCCCCGCGATGGGCGCCTGTGATGCGCCTGAGCTCTGCGATGGCCTCACCGTCGGGTGCCCGAATGATCAGTTCCTCGGTTCGGGCGTGACCTGCCGTGCGGCGGCCGCGGGCGATTGTGACATCGAGGAGCAGTGCAGTGGCACCAGCGGCGCCTGCCCCTCTGACGTCTTCGCCTCAGGCACCACCTGCCGCGCCGCGGCCGGTCCCTGCGATGTGGCCGAGACCTGCGCTGGCGCTGCCTCGTGCCCCGTCGACCTCTTCTACAGCAACACCAAGGTGTGCCGCGCGGCCAATGGCGTGTGCGACTCAGCTGAGACGTGCATGGGTGATGCGAGCTGCCCCAACGACGTCTTCAATTGCGGGGGCGCGCAGTACTGCGATGGCACCAATGGCTGCGTGGCCAAGAAGGCGCTCGGCGCGGTGTGTGGGGCTTTCAGCGAATGTTCTTCGAACTTCTGCGCCGACGGGCGCTGCTGCAACTCGGCTTGCAACGGGGCCTGCCAGGCATGCTCGACGACCGGCAGTTGTGACTTCCGCCCTCCGACCACCGCGTGCCGGCCCTCGGGCGGCAATTGCGACCCGGCTGAGAGCTGCACGGGCAGCAACGCGAACTGCCCCAGAGACGTGTTGCTCGGGCCCGCAACCGTGTGCCGCCCCAGCGCGGGCGTCTGCGATGTTCCGGAAATCTGCAGCGGCATGGCGGTGAGTTGCCCGGCTGACGTGTTGAGCGGCGGCGCCACCACCTGCCGCGCCAGCGCGGGCGCCTGCGACCCGCCTGAAGCGTGCAACGGCTCTTCGACGTCTTGCCCCTCAGACGTGGTCTCGCGCACCGGCACGGTGTGCCGTGCGTCTGCGGGCAGCTGCGACGTAGCCGAGGCGTGCAGTGGCGCTGCGGCCAGCTGCCCTGCCGATGCTTTCCAGAACGCGACGACCACTTGTGGCTTCTCGAACTGCAGCAATGGCACGTTCACCCCGGCCCCGCGCTGCGAGGGTTCATCGAACTCCTGCCGGAACGTCGGCAACACGAGCTGCAACGGCTTCCAGTGCAACAGCAGCAGCTCGGCGTGTTTGACCGCTTGCGGCAGCAACAGCGACTGCCTCTCCACGTACTACTGCCAGGGCACTTTGTGCGTGCCCAAGCGCCCCGACGGCTCGAGCTGCGTGAACGGCACCGACTGCGTAGGCGGGGTGTGCAATCAGGGCTACGCCGACCTCGACAACGACGGCTTCGGCAATCCCGCTTCAGGCGCGCGATTCTGTGG
>JAYTAT010000638.1:0-3396 GCA_043737315.1 Archangium sp. | reverse complement strand
GGTGAAGTCGAAGGCGAAGATCGTGATCATCGGCGGCGGCATCATGGGCCTCGCGCTGGCGTGGAACCTCACCGAGCAGGGTGAGACCGACGTGGTGGTGATCGAGAAGGGCTACCTCTGCGCCGGCGCTTCGGGCCGCAACGGCGGCGGCATTCGCGCGCAGTGGGGCACGCCCACGCTCATCTCGCTGGCCCAACGCAGCATCGAGCTGATGAAGCGCTTCGCGCGCGAGATGGGCATCAACGTCTGGTTCCGCGAGGGCGGCTACCTCTTCCTCGCCAAGTCGGACGAGGTCGTGAAGAAGATCGAACGCGGCGCGGCGCTGCACAACCAACACGGCGTGCCCACGCAGATCCTCACCCCCGACGCCGCGCGCGAGATCGTGCCGCAGCTCACCATGAAGGGTGTGAAGGCCGCCGCGTGGAACCCGAAAGACGCGGTGATCTTCCCCTGGCCCTTCATGTGGGGCTACGCGCAGCAGGCGCAGAAACGCGGTGTACAGGTCGAGACCTTCACCGACGTGAAAGGCTTCGAGCTGAGCTCAGGGAAGATCACCCGGGTGATCACCGATCGCGGCGAGATCGCCTGCGAGACCGTGGTGCTCGCGGCAGGCGCGTGGAGCCCTGAGATCGCGAAACTCGCCGGCGTGCACTTGCCCAACGAGCCGCACCGCCATGAGATCTGCAGCTCAGAGCCGCTCAAGCCGTTCCTGGGGCCGCTCGTCTCGGTGCTCGATTCGGGCCTCTACTTCTCGCAGTCGATGCGTGGCGAGATCGTCGGCGGCATGGGCGACCCCCAAGAACGCGCCGCGCTCAACCTGGGTTCGACCTCGCGCTTCTTGACCCGCTACGCCCAGGCGCTCACCGAACAACTTCCCCAGACGGGCCACGTGAAGATTCTTCGGCAGTGGTCTGGGCCCTACGACGTGACGCCCGACAACTCGCCCATCCTGGGGAAGACGCCGAAGCTCGAGAACCTGCTGCAGATGAGCGGCTTCGTGGGCCACGGCTTCATGATGGCCCCCGCGGTCGCAGAGCGCATGGCGAAGTGGATGGCCACCGGCGAGTCAGACGAGCTGTTCGAGCGCTTCACGCTGTCGCGTTTCGCCGAAGGGCGCATGGAGCGCGAAGACATGATCATCGGGTGACGTGAAGATGGCTCCGGCGCTGGAACTCAAGGGTGTCACCAAACGTTTCGGCGACAAGGTAGCGGTGGACGATCTGACGCTCTCGATCGAACCAGGCTCTTTCCTGGGCCTGGTCGGGCGCAACGGCGCGGGCAAGTCGACCACGCTCAAGATGGCCACTTCGCTGGTGGAGCCCACCTCGGGCACCATCACCGTGCTCGGTCACGATCTGCGCACCGACTCATTGGCGGCGCGACGTCTGATGGGCGTGATGCCCGAAGACATGGCGCTGCTCGAGCTGCTCACGGGCGCCCAGTACCTGCACTTCGTCGGGCGCATGTATGGCCTGGAAGACGCGCAGATCGACAAACGCGGTCAGGAGCTCTTCGACACCCTCGACCTCAAGCCCGGCACGCGCACCCTGGTGGGCGACTACAGCTTCGGCATGAAGAAGAAGCTCGCCCTGTGTGCGGCGCTCATTCACGGGCCCAGGTTGCTGTTCCTCGACGAGCCCTTCGAGGGCATCGACGCGATCACCAATCGCACCATCAAGGACATCCTCCTCGCGCTGCAGCAGAAGGGCGTGACGCTGGTGCTGACCAGCCACATCCTCGAGGTGGTTGAGAAGTTGTGCCCGCTCATCGCGATCATCGACGAGGGAAAGATCAAGGGCTTTGGCACCTTCGACGAGCTGCGCCAGGGCGGTGAGTCGCTCGAGTCACTCTTCGTGAACCTCGTCGGTGGTGCGCCGCGCGGGGGCCTCTCGTGGCTGTGAGCCCGTTTCGCGCGCTGGCAGTGGTGCACCTGCAGAGCACGTGGAACCGAATGCGCAAGCAGATGGGCACCACGGGGTTGTGGGCGCTGATGTTCTTCATCGGGCTCATCGGGCTGACCTCGGTGCTCCCCCTGCTGGTGGGCCTGGGCGCGGCTGGCTACTTCGTGGGCTCCCAGCTTCAGCAGAACGAGCCGTCGAAATCGATCGCGCTCGCCGCCTTCAGCTTCACCCTGCTCACCCTGCTCGCTGGCTTTCTGGGCGGCATCTCCAGCGGCTCACGCCAGCTGCCCTGGGAGACGTTGCGCGTCTTCCCCGTGCGCAACCGCACGTTGTTCGGAGCAGAGCTCTTCGCGGGTGCGGGCGAAGCCATCACCCTCATCGAGCTGTGTGCGCTCGGCGCCGCGTGCCTGGGCGCCTGCGTCGGCGCTCCGATTGCGACCCCGCTGTTCCTGCTCTTGTTCGTCACCCACGCGCTCGCGCTGCTTTCACTGCAGCAGCTTGCCGGGAGCATCGCGCAGCGGTTGTCCCGCAGGCTGCGGGCGATGTTCATCTTCTTACCCGTGGCCGCGATCACCCTGCCCTCCCTGCTGCCGCTGCTGGTCAAACGCACCGACAGCCAGTCGATCGCCACGTGGACGGAGCGCCTCGAGGTGTGGACACGCTGGTTGCCTGCCCGGGCGATCCTCGAGGCCGCACACCAGCTGACGGGAAACGGCGAGCTCTCCTTCGCCGCGCTTCTGTGGGCCGCCGTGGCACCGACGGCTGCCGTGGTGCTGGTATTCGTGGTCGCCTACCAATTCGTGGTTCGAGAGAAGCCGCTGACACTCGATATGAACACCGGCCCGCCGGCGAAGTTGTGGACGTTCAAGACCCAGTCGTGGGGCATCGCGCGCCTCACCTGGGAGTCGCTCTCGCAGAGCCTGCCGGGCCGCTTTGGCCTGGTGATGCCGCTCATCACCATCGTGCTCATTCGCGGGCCGATGGCCGAGCTCATTCCCGGCCGGGGGTGGACCGCGCCGATCGCGTTCGGCTACGCGGCGCTCGCGGGCACCAACCTGTTGTTCAATCAGTTCGGGCTCGATCGCCACGGCATGAAGGTGCTCTTCCTGCTCCCGCTGGATCCCCAGTCGATGCTGCGGGGGAAACTGCTGGGCTTCGCGGCGTGGCAGGGCCTGCAGGCGGGGCTGCTGACGGTCTTGCTCGCGCTCACAGGTCACCGCGACGTGAAGGAGCTGGTCACCGGCGTGATGCTCTACGCGTGCGTGTTTCTGATTCTTGCGATGGTGGGCCAGTTCGCCAGCATCTGGCAGCCGCGGCCGTTGCGGAAGAATGGCCTGCGCGCGTCACAGCCGCCGCTGGTGGTGGTGCTGCTGATGTTCGGCACGCTGCTCACCGCGGGAGGTTTGCTCTACGGCGTCACGTTCGGAGTGAAGTCGTTCCTGCCGGGTTGGGAGATCCCCGTGTTGCTCGCCATCGGTGGCCTGCTGACGAGCCT
>JAYTAT010000637.1:0-3399 GCA_043737315.1 Archangium sp. | reverse complement strand
CCGGGAGCCGTTCGATGAGCCCACTGGTGCCCTCACTGCGGGCCGTCTCGGCCACGAACTTGAGCCCCTGGTTCGCCTCTTTGACGAGAAACGCTGAGAGCCCCACCAGCGGCCCGAGAATCAAGACCACCACGCCACCCGTGATGATCCCGGCGGCCAGCGAGCGGCCCCGTTTGGGGCCCAACCGTTTCGCAAGCCTCAAGTTCCATCGCCAGAAGACCGCCGCGAAGGCTGCGCCCAGAAAGAGTGCGTTGGCCAGCGGGTAGAACGCCACCGCCACCAGAATAAGAGCACCGATGAACAAGACGAACAGAAACCGCCGCGCCGCCAACTCGTTCACCATTCCGTGCGTTTAACGAGGTCACGTGCGCTCGACCGTTTCGTTACCCCGCCGTCATCACCACCTCTGGGGAAGCCGCCCCGAGTTCACACTTCGCACGCAACGTCGCCAGCGCGCTGAAAGCCCAGAAAGTGAAGACCGCCGCCTCTGGGGCGACTCAGACAGGGCTCCCGAGGTACCGACGCTTTTGATGGGGCCGTCGCAAACGGCCGACTCTCTGAATCACGAAGCCATCAAAATGACGAGCGTCTTGAGGTTTCCTTGATGCCCCCTCAGCCCGGATCTTTCGTGCGCTTGATACGCGTCTCCACTATCCCGTCACGATGCCCGCTGAACCCGCCGCACCTGCCGCACCTGCCGACGAACCCCCGCATTCCCCCGCCGCTGATGCCCGGAAGTCATCCACCCGATACCTGCTCACCATGTCGCTGGGTGCCCTGGGCGTGGTCTACGGCGACATCGGCACCAGCCCGCTCTACGCGATGCGGGAGTGCTTCACCGGCCACGCGCCCATGGCGGTGACTCCGGCGAATGTTCTGGGTGTGCTCTCGCTCATCTTCTGGGCGCTGGTGGTGGTGGTGACGCTCAAGTACCTGGCGCTCATCCTGCGGGCTGACAATCGGGGTGAGGGCGGCATTCTGGCGTTGATGGCGCTGGTGCAGAAGGTCTCGCAGCGCGGGCCGAGGCTGCGGCTCGCCGTGCTGGCGTTGGGTATCTTCGGGGCGGCGCTGTTGTACGGCGACGGCATCATCACGCCTGCGATCTCGGTGCTCAGCGCGCTGGAAGGCATCGCGGTGTACGAGCCGCGCTTTCACCCGTTCATCCTGCCGATCTCGCTGGGTATCCTGGTGGCCATCTTCCTCATTCAGCGCAGGGGCACCGGTGAGGTCGGCGCGATCTTCGGGCCGGTCACGCTGGTCTGGTTCTTCACCCTCAGCGTCCTGGGCGTGCGGGGCATCGCGCAGAACCCTTCGGTGCTGGCCGCCCTCAGCCCGCTCTATGCGGTGGAGTTCTTCCTCCTCCATGGCTGGCAGGGCTTCTTCGTGCTGGGCGCCGTCTTCCTGGTCGTGACGGGGAGCGAAGCGCTCTACGCCGACATGGGCCACTTCGGCGCCAGGCCCATTCGTCTTGCCTGGTTCGTCATCGTGCTGCCCGCCCTCGTGCTCAATTACTTCGGGCAAGGCGCGTTGATTCTGGGCAACCCCGAGGCGGTGACGAACCCGTTTTATCTGCTGGCGCCTTCCTGGGCCGTCTTGCCGCTGGTCGCGCTGTCTACGGCGGCGGCGTGTATCGCGTCGCAGGCCGTCATCTCGGGCGCTTTTTCGCTCACCCGGCAGGCGGTGCAGCTCGGCTTTTGCCCGCGCCTCGAGATCGTTCACACCTCGGCGACCGAGATTGGGCAGATCTACGTGCCGGCCGTGAACTGGGCGCTGCTGCTGGCCGTGCTGGGGCTGGTGTTCAGCTTCCGCACCTCGAGCAGTCTGGCGGCGGCGTACGGCATCGCGGTCGCCAGCACGATGGTCATCACCGCAATGCTGGCCTACCTCACGGCGCGCGATCTCTGGCGCTGGAGCGCGCCTGCAGCGCTGCTGGTCTTCGGTACCTTCATCGTCATCGATGGTGCGTTCCTCGCCGCGAACGCGGTGAAGTTCCTGGAAGGCGGCTGGTTCCCCGTGCTGCTGGCGGGCGCCATCTTCGCGTTGATGACCACCTGGCGGCGGGGCCGCACGTTGCTCGAGGAAAGGTTGCGCGAGAGTGCGCTGCCCATCGAGTCGTTCCTGGAATCGCTGGCGGTGACCAAGGTCATCCGGGTGCCCGGCACGGCGGTCTTCATGACGGGTAACGCCGATGGCACGCCGCCCGCGCTGCTGCACAACTTCAAACACAACAAGGTGGTGCACGCCCGGGTCATCCTGCTGACCGTGCAGACGGCTGATGGGCCGCACGTACCCGACGCCGAACGGGTGTCGGTCACGCCCATGGAAAGCGGTTTCTTTCGCGTGCGAGCCAATTTCGGCTTCATGGAGACGCCTGAAGTGCCGGTGTTGATGCAGAAGCTCGCCCAGGCAGGCCTCGAGCTGCGCGAGATGGACACCTCGTACTTCCTGGGGCGCGAGACGCTCCTGCCCACCTCGCGCGGGGGCATGCCGCACTGGCGCAAGGTGCTGTTTGGCTGGATGTCGAAGAACGCGCGGCCGGCGACGGCGTACTTCCGCCTGCCACCGAACCGGGTGGTCGAGCTGGGGGCGCAGGTCGAGCTGTGAGCCCTGTGGCTGGGTAGAGCAGTCGTCAGCGCTTGGCTCAGGTAACCTGCTCCCGATGAAACGAATCGCGGTGTTGACCTCTGGTGGGGATTCGCCCGGCATGAACGCTGCCTTGCGCGCGATCGCAAAGCTCGGCGCCGCGCAAGGGCTTCAGGTCTTCGGCACGCTCGATGGGTACGACGGGCTGATCGACGGCCACTTCCGCGAGCTGACCAAGGTTCTGAGCGATGGTGCGGTCTCGGTGGACATCGAGGTCGACGCCGCGGGTGGGCAGGGTGGCACCATCATCGGCTCGGCGCGGTCGGCGCGGTTTCGGGAACAGGCGGGGCGCGCGGTGGCCGCCGGGCAGCTCAGGAAGCTCAACGCCGAGGGGCTCATCGTCATCGGGGGCAATGGCAGCCTGACCGGCGCGCACGCCTTCGCGGCCGAATCGGGCATCAAGGTGATGGGCATTCCGGGGTCCATCGACAACGACATCGGCTGTACCTCGACTTCGTTGGGGGTCGACACCGCGCTCAACACCATCGTCGAAGCGTGCGATCGCATCAGCGACACCGCGCGTGCTCACCGCCGCGCCTTCGTGGTCGAGGTGATGGGGCGTGATTGCGGCTACCTCGCCATGGCCAGCGCGATCGCGATGGCGGCCGATGCGGTGCTCATTCGCGAGTCGGGCAAGACAGAGGAACAGCTGGTCGATGACGTGCGGCAGGTCATCTTGAGCGGCTTTGCGCGCGGCAAGCGGCGCATCTTGATCATCAAGGCCGAGGGCGTCTCGGTGCCGTGCACGCGGTTGGT